>JADLEZ010000139.1 GCA_020845855.1 Burkholderiales bacterium | reverse complement strand
GTCGGGATGGCGGTGCGCGAAGTCGAGCGCGGCGGCGGTCACGTAGCCCAGCGCGCGCGTGGCTTCGGTCGCGGCGCGCATCGACAGCAGCATGCGGCGCACGTCCGGGTGGCCGATGATGCCGGCGGCGGCCTCGCCGGTGCGGCCCTGCACGCGCTCGCGCGCGTAGGTGACCGCGCGCTGATACGCACGCTCACCCAGTCCCACCCCCTGCATGCCGACGCCGAACCGCGCGTTGTTCATCATCACGAACATGTATTCGAGGCCGCGGTTCTCCTCGCCGACGAGGTGGCCGACCGCGCCGCCGGCGTCGCCGAACGCGAGCACGGCGGTGGGGCTCGCGTGGATGCCGAGCTTGTGCTCGAGCGAGACACAGCGCACGTCGTTGGGCGCACCCGGCGCGCCGTCGGCGCCGACCACGAACTTGGGCACCACGAACAGCGAGATGCCCTTCACGCCGGCCGGCGCGTCGGGCGTGCGCGCGAGCACGAGGTGGACGATGTTGTCGGTGTAGTCGTGCTCGCCGTAGGTGATGAAGATCTTGTTGCCGAAGAGCTTGAACGTCCCGTCACCCTGCGCCACCGCCTTGGTCCGCACCGCCGCCAGGTCCGAGCCCGCCTGCGGCTCGGTGAGATTCATGGTGCCCGTCCATTCGCCGCTCACCATCTTCGGCAGGTAGCGCTGCTTCAGCGCTTCCGAGGCGTTGGTCTCGATCGCCTCGATGGCGCCGCCGGTCAGCATCGGGCAGAGCTCGAACGCGATGTTGGCGGAGTTCCACATCTCGTCGACCGCGGCGGCGACCAGATGCGGCATGCCTTGCCCGCCGTACTCGCTGCTGCGTGCGAGGCCGTTCCAGCCGAGCTCGCAGAACTGGCGATACGCGTCGCGGAATCCCGGCGGCGTCACCACGCTGCCGTCGTCCTCCCGGCGTGCGCCCTGGCGGTCGCCGACGGGATTGAGCGGGTCGAGGACGTCGGCGGCGAACTTGCCTGCCTCCTCGAGGATCGCCGCCACGGTGTCGGGGGTGGCGTCCTCGCAACCGGGCAGCGCCGCGACGTCGGACAGGCCGGCAAGCTCGTTCATGACGAACAGCATCTCGGCCAGCGGTGCGCGGTATTGGCTCATCGCTTAGGCTCCGGTCAACGCGCGCGTTCGGCGAACTGCGCGCGGATCACCTTCTTGTCGAGCTTGCCCACGCTGGTCTTGGGAATCGCGTCCACGAAGTACACCCGGTCGGGCACCGCGTACTTCGACACCACGCCGCGCTCCGCGAAGTCGGCCACGTGACGGCGGATCGCCTCCTCGGTCGCTTCCTTGTCGGCCTTGCGCACGACGAACGCCACCGGACGCTCGCCCCATTTTTCGTCGGGAACGCCCACCACGGCGGCTTCCGCCACGCCGGGCACGCGCAGGATGAGATCCTCGATGTCGAGTGAGCTCACCCATTCGCCGCCGGTCTTCACCACGTCCTTGATGCGGTCGACGATCTTCAGATACCCCTCGCCGTCGATCACGCCGACGTCGCCCGTATGCAGCCAGCCGCCGGCCCACAAGTCCTCCGACTTCGCGGGCTCGTGTAGGTAGCCCTGCGTGAGCCACGGCGAGCGCACGACCACTTCACCCTGCGAGCTGCCGTCGTGCGGCACGTCCTTCATGGCGGCGTCGACGATGCGCAGCTCGACCATCGGGATCGGCCGGCCCGCGCGGCAGAGCACCGGCGCCTTGCGCTCGACGTCCCAGTCGAGCATGTGCGGGCGCAGGTGGGCGAGCGTGAGGATCGGACAGGTCTCCGACATGCCGTAGCCCGAGATCACGTCGATCCCCCGGTCGAGCGCGGCGCGCGCGAGCGGCAGCGGCATCGCCGAGCCGCCGATGACCACTTTCCAGCCCTTGAGTTGACCCTCGCGCAGCGCGCCGCTACCGAGCATCATCGACAGGATCGTGGGCACGCAGTGCGAGAACGTGACCTTCTCGCGCGCGACGAGTCCCAGCAGCACGTCGGGCAGGTAGCGGCCCGGGTAGACCTGCTTCACGCCGAGCATCGTCGCCACGTACGGCACGCCCCATGCGTGCACGTGGAACATCGGCGTCACCGGCATGTACACGTCGCGCGCGGTGAGCGAGGCGTGCGGCGCGTTGCCGAGGACGTGCGCGGTGGCGAGCGTGTGCAGGACGAGCTGGCGGTGGCTGTAATACACACCCTTGGGCAGGCCGGTCGTGCCTGTCGTATAGAACGTCGTCGCCCGAGTGTCCTCGGGCAGCGCGGGAAACGCGTAGTCGCGCGAGGCCGCGGCCAGCAGCGCCTCGTACTCGCCGGCGAACTCGAGCCCGGTCTTCGGCGGCTCTGCCGTGTCGTTGATGAGCACGAGCTTGACGCCGGGACGGATCTTCGCGCGGATGCCTTCCAGAATCGGCAGGAACTCGGCGTTGACGAGGATCACGTCGTCGGCCGCGTGGTTGATGGTGTACAGGATCTGCTCGGGCGAGATGCGCACGTTCACCGTGTGCAGGACCGCGCCCATCATGGGAACGGCGAAGAATGCTTCGAGATAGCGGTGGCTGTCCCAGTCCATTACCGCGACCGTGCTCCCCGGCTCGACGCCGAGCTTCGAAAGCGCCGATGCAAGGCGGCGAACCCGCTCGGCGAGTTCGGTGTAGGTCATGCGCACGCGGTCGATGTACACGATTTCCTGCGCCGGTGACTCCCCGACGCCTCGGGCGAGGATGGAACCGATGGTGAGCGAAGGATCGTGCGCCGCGGGCGTGCGCGCGATGGCGGTAGCGTTCATGGGTGGGATCTCCGGTGAGTCTTCAGGCCATGGTGTTCAGGCGGCACTCGGCGCCGGGACGCGCGCGCGTTCCTTGCGCACCACGTGGGTCGGCAGCAGGAAGTAGGACAGGGCGGGGATCAGCACCAGCGCGCCGATCATGTTCCACAGGAACATGAAGGTCAGCAAGATCCCCATGTCGGCCTGGAACTTGATCGGGGAGAAGGCCCAGGTAATGACGCCCGCGGCGAGCGTGACACCGACCAGCGCCACCACCTTGCCGGTGAACTGCACCGCGCGCTTGTACGACTCGGTCAGCGTGAGCCCCCGCCGCTGCTGCGCGAGCTGCACCGACAGCAGATACAGTGCGTAGTCGACGCCGATGCCGACCCCGAGCGCGATCACCGGCAGGGTGGCCACCTTCACCCCCATGCCCAGCATCACCATCAGCGCCTCGCACAGGATCGAGGTGATGACGAGCGGCACCACCGCCACCACCACGGCCCGCCAGCTCCTAAAGGTGATGAAGCACAGCAGGATCACCGCGAGATACACGTACAAGAGCATCTCGCGCCACGCCTTGCGCACCACGATGTTGGTGGCGGCCTCGATGCCGGCGGTGCCGGCGGCGAGCAGGAACTTGCGGTCCTTGTCGTCGTGGTCGCGGGCGAAGGCTTCGGCCGCCGCCACCACCCGGTCCAGGGTGTCCGCCTTGTGATCGGACAGGTACGCGATCACCGGCATCACCGAGCAGTCGAGATTGAACAGATCCGGATTGTTGACCGAGGTCTGCTGGCCGGCGAAGTTGAGCACGTCCTGGTTGCGGTTGAGCGTGAGCCACTTCGGGCTGCCCTCGAAGCTGCCGGCGGTGATCTGGCGCACCGAGTCGGCGAGCGACACCGTGGTCTGCACACCCGGCACCTGGCGCAGCGCCCAGCCCAGGCGATCGGCCTCGACCAGCGTTTCGTAGCCCAAGCAGCCGTCCTTGGGGGTTTTCACGATCACCGCGAACTGGTCGCTGGACAGCGCGTAGTGGCCGGTGATGTAGGCGGTGTCCAGGTTGTAGCGGGAGTTCTTGCGCAGCTCCGGTGCGCCCGGGTCCAAGTCGCCGATGGCAAGCTTGGTGCTGACCGCGAAGCCGCCGGCCGCCAGCAGCAACGACACCGCCACGGCGCCGATGGCGTACGGCCGGGTGGTGAAGCGGTCGAGGAACAGCCACACCTTGCCGAAGCCCTTGCCGCGGGTCTCCTCCCGCTCCTCCTTCAAGCTGTGCTGCGCCGCCTTGGCGCTCACGCCGGTGTAGGACAGGAGCACCGGCAGCAGCAACAGATTGGTGAAGATCAGCACCGCCACGCCGATGCTTGCGGTGAGTGCCAACTCCCGGATCACCGGGATGTCGATCACCATCAGCACCGCGAACCCGACCGCGTCGGCCAACAACGCGGTCAGGCCGGCCAGGAACAGGCGGCGGAAGGTGTAGCGCGCGGCCACCAACTTCACCGTGCCGCGGCCGATGTCCTGCATGATCCCGTTCATCTTCTGCGCGCCGTGCGACACCCCGATGGCGAACACCAGGAACGGCACCAGGATGGAGAACGGGTCGAGCTCGAAGCCGAGCAGCGCCACCAAGCCCAGCTGCCAGACCACGGCCACGAGCGAGCAGGCGATCACCAGCGCCGTGCTGCGCACGCATCTTGTGTAGGCGAAGATGATCGCGGTGGCGATCAGCGCGGCGATGGCGAAGAACATCATCACCTTGACCAGCCCGTCGATCAGCTCGCCGATCAGTTTGGCGAAGCCGATCACGTGCACCTTGACCTGGGCCGGGGCCTTGGCGGTGGCCGAGTCGACCGCCTTGGCGAGCTCGTACTTGTCGCGGATCTTCTCCTCGAGCACCTTCGACAGGCCGTGATAGTCGATGCGCTTGCCGGTGCCCGGCTCCTTGTCCAGGAGCGGCACGAAGATCATGCTCGACTTCATGTCGTTGGCCACCAGGCTGCCGAGGATGCCGGCGCGGGCCACGTTCTGCTTGAGCTGCTCGAGCGACTTGGCGGAGCCGTCGTAGGAGGGCGGCATCACCGGGCCGCCGCGAAAGCCCTCTTCGGTGACCTCGGTCCAGCGCACGCCCGGCATCCACAGCGACTTCACCCACGCCCGGTCCACCCCCGGGGTGACCGCGATCTCGTCGTTGATCTGCTTCAGCGCTTCGAGATACGCGGGGTCGAAGATGTCGCCCCCGGTGTTCTCGACCACGATGCGTAGCGCGTTGCCCAGGCCGCGCAGGTCCTTCTGGTAGGTGAAGTAGTTCTGGATGTACGGCTGGCTCTGCGGGAGCATCTTCTCGAAGCTCGCGTTGAGCGTGAGCCGGGTCGCCGCGAAAAAGGCGAGCACCACGGTGACCAGCGCGCACAGCACCAGCACCGGCCCGCGATGGTTGAACACCAACCGCTCGAGCAGGCTGCCGGAGTTGCGGTCGAAGTCCTTGAGCGTGCGCACCACCGGCATCGCGTCGAGGTTGTCGCTGACGGCGGCCATGGCTTTCGTCCTTAGCGGGAGAAGGATGCGATCACGACGCCGCGGGCGCCGGCGAGCGCGAGCTTGCCGCCGCCGGCATCAGCCAGCCCGGCGAGCATCATCGGGGTGGCGAGCGCGAGCGGCTGCCAGCTCTTGCCGCCGTCGCGGGTGGTGGCCACCCGGCCGCTGATGTCGGCCAGCGCGAAGGCGCCGTCGCCCAACGCGGCCCCGGCCACGATCGAGGCCGGCAGCCCCGTGTCGACCTTGGCGAAGGTCGAGCCCGCGTCCTCGCTGCGAAAGGCGTTGCCGCGCAGGCCGAACACCAGCAGCGTGCGCGCGTCGCCGGTCACGCCGAACAACGTTCCCTGGTACGGCAACGTCAGCGCGCGGAAGCGCTGCGCCTGCTCGTCGAGCTTCAGCACGAGCCCTGCCTCGCCGACGATGAACAGGCCGCCGGCGGCGGGGCGAATGGCATAAAGATTGAGGAATTTCGGGTTGTCGGTGCGATCGAACCACGGCGTCCAGCTCTTGCCGCCGTCGCCGGTGCGGAAGATCAGGTTGTAGGCGCCGACCACGTAGCCCGTGCTCTCGTCGGCGAACCACACGTCGAGGAACGGCTTGTCGGCGCCGAGCTCGACGTTGCGCTTGGCCTCGCCGAGGAGCTCGGCGGACGCGCCCGTGCGGGTCAGCTCCGCGAGCACTGCCTCGTTGGCGCGCTTGCCGTCGAGCTGCAGCGACCAGGTGACGCCACCGTCGGCGGTGGCGAGGATCACCCCGTCATGGCCGACCGCCCAGCCCTTGCGCTCGTTGGCGAGGTATACCGCGGTCAGGTCCGAGCTCACCGGCACGCTCGCCTGCTTCCAGGTCGCCCCGCCATCGGGCGACACCACGATATGCCCGCGCTGGCCGACCGCGACCAGCCGCTCGCCGGCGCGCGCCACGCCTTGCAGCAGGCCCTTGCTCGCAAGCGGCGAGATGGCCGCCGGCTTCGCGAGCACGTCGACGAAGCCGGCCGCCTGCGCGGGCGCGGCCAGCGCCGTCACCAGGGCGAGCGCGAACGGGGAGAGCGTGATCATCATCGGATGTCCCGGTAGTGTCGAAGAAAGACTCTTCGTGCGAAGCCTGCCGTGCACGAAGAGAGGAGAGACTGCGTGGCGGCGGGCCCAGGCTCCTGGCCCGCCGCCCTCGTTGTGGTTATCGGATCCCGGCGCCGGCCAGCGACTCGCTCGCCCATTGCAGCTCGGGCAGCGGATCGATGTACTTCATGCCTTCGCCCATGCCCGCGGCACCGACCAGCGCGTAAGCGCCGGAGCTGAAGTCGTAGAACGCGTAGTTGTCCACGTTGACCGCGTGCACGTCGTAGCTGTAGGTCATGTTGGCGAAAGTCGAGCGATAGAGCTGCCCTTTCGCGTCGTACTGGTCGGCCGCCAGCGCCACCCAGCTATCCTCGTCCAGATAGAACACCCGCTTGCTGTACAGGTCGCGCTGGCCCGGCTTCAGCGTGCCTTCCACCACCCACACCCGATGCAGCTCCCAGCGCACGTGCTCGGGGTTGAGGTGATTCGGTGTGAGCGCCGGCTTCAGATCCTTCGCGTACATCAGCTTGTAGCCGTTGTACGGGACGAGCATCTCCTTCTTGCCCACGAGCTTCCAGTCGAAGCGGTCCAGGGCGCCGTTGAACACGAAGGCGTCCGAGTAGGTCGAGGTGCCCGCGGTGCCGGCGTTGGGCGTGTCGTAGGAGAGATCCGGCGCGAGCTTCACCCGCCGCTGCCCCGGCAGGTATTGCCAGGCGCGGCGCGCCTGCACCGTCGGGTTCATGGCGTCGATCGCCATCAGCGCTTCGCCCGCGCGGCGGGCGGGGCCGGTGTAGTAGAGCTTCAGCTTGAAGTACGGATCGGTTTCCTTGGCCGCGACATCGGCGCGCTTGGGGTCGTACAGCGGGAACTCGTTGAACAGATTCCCGGAGGTGGCGAGCGAGGCCACCCCGGCGGCGTCGACGTTCCAGTTCTCGTACTTCACGTTGTACGCGACCCCGGTAAAGCGGGTGAGGTGGTTCCACATCGCTTCGTTACCACTCTTCGGAATCGGGAACGGCACCCCGGGCAGCATGCCTTCCACGCCCAGGCCGTTGTTCACGCTCTTGGCTCCGGTGGCGTTCTTGGCGGTGTTGGCGAGCACCTTCGGCGGCAGTGCGACGACACGATGCGTCGGATACACGTCCAGGCGCATGGTCGTCGGGTACCGCTTCAACAATTCCTTGGTGCCTTCGGTGAGCTTGTCGGCGTTCTGCGCGGCACTCTTGGCGTCGACGGTCATCCGCGGCTTCTCGTTCTCGAACGGGCTCGGCCGGATGCCGCTGCCCTTCTGGTAGGACGCCGGCACCTGCTTCAAGCCCCCGGTGTACTCGGGAATGGTGCCGTCCTTGTTGCCGGCCTTTTCGGCGCCGACGGCGGTGAGCGTGGTGCCGAGCTGCTTCGCTTCGTCGGCGGAGACGGCGGCGAACGCGGGTGCGGCGAGCGCGGCGACCGCCAGCGCGATGAGCGCCGCCGGGCCGCCCCTAGGCGCGAAGGGACCCGCAGCGCGCAGCGCGCAGCGCAATTCTCTAGATGTCTTGCGGAACATGATCGAAATCCTCCTTAGAACGTGGTCTTGAATGTGAGCGACCACCAGCCGCGATCCGATAGCGAGGCGTTGACACCGTTGAACACGGTGACCGCCCCCGTCGCGGGGTTGGTCGAGTAGTTGCCGAAGTACCCCGTGTATTTCAGATCAATCCGGTACTTCGAGTAGATGTCGGCAGCGAGCCCCAGCGCGAAGTTGCCCGCGCTCTCGTTGCCGCCGCTGGTGACCGCGGCGTTGCCGTTGAGCCCCGTGGCGTAAGACATAGGGGCTAACAGGTCCACCCCCGGGTACACCTGGAACCAGGTCGGCGTCACGTTGAGGGCGAAGCCGACGAAGTCGCGCGATACCTTGTCGATCGCGGTGTAGCTGTCGCGCCCCTTGAACACCGCCTCGTTCTGGGTCACTTTGGCCCAGTGCATCCAGGTTAGTTCCGCCTGGAACGCAGCGGTGTCGAAAAACGGCGTCTTGGCCATCGTCCACAGCGCGTTGACGAGGCCGTGGTAGGTGTTACCCAGCGCCCCCGGCGTGCCCTGGCCCGGGGTGTAGGCGGTGGTCGCGATCGCCCCCGGCGTGCTCGCCACCAGCGGGGCGGGTAGCACCACCACCGGGTCGCTGATCAGCGGCATGTTCTCCCGGTAGGAGAGCTCGGCGCCCACGCTCACGCCGCCGATGTTCTTCGACAGGGTGAGGGCGAAGATGTGGATGTTGTCGCCGTAGGCGGTGCCGTACTCGCCGACCTTGCCCTTCTGCGTCAAGTCGGCGACGTTGGTCACCTTGGGGTTGATGATGCACGCCTGCGGGGTGACCGAGATGCCGCCGATCGCCTTGCAGGTGGCCGCCGGCAGGGCGGCGAACCCTTGCTGCAGCACCAGTTGCGGCTGGATGTCGGTGGCGTTGCGGTAGTAAAAGCCCAGCGTGCCATCCAGCCAGTCCGGGCTCCAGCGCGCCGAGATACCCCAGTCGCCCAGGCTGCCGCTGGTGCGCGAGGAGGCGACCGTTTGCGCGTTCCATGCCCGCAGCAGCCCCGGCGCGCCGGGCACTGCGGCAGCAAACGGGTTCGGCCCCAGGATCAGCGAGTCGCCGCCGAAGTTGAGCCCGTCGTTGACGGTGAGGTAGCTGCCCGACTCGGGGTAGCGCACCGCCTGCCAGTTGTAGAACCACTGTCCGGCCAGCGACAAATCCTTGGTCGCCTGCGCCTGCAGGGTGATCCCGCCCTTGGGCCGGAACAGCTCCTTGGCCTCCGCCCCCGGGGTCGCGAGGCCCTTCCAGACGTCGAGCGAGTTCTGCGCGTACGACACCCCGTGGATGGCGCCGCCCAGCAGCAGGCTGTCGCCCCAGTACACCGTGTGCTGGCCAGCCTTGACGTTCATCGGAATGCCGGCGACGTCGAAGTTGGCGAACACGAACGCGTCCAGGAACTCCCCCGACGGACCCTTGGCGTAGCGCTTGGTGTACGGGGAGAGTTCGCCGGCCACCGGCAGCCCGTTGACCAGGGTGTTGGCGGTCAGCGTGTTGGTGTTGTCCAGGCTTCCATAGGCCCCGTCCCACCACAGCGCGGCGGACACCCGCGCCCCGTAGCTCTTCTTCCAGACCAGATCGAACTCGGACAGGATGTCCAGCCGGTTGACCACCAGCGAGCCGTTACTGAAGTTGCGGTCGCCGTCGTCGTTGTTGGGCGCCTTCAGAATCGCTTCGTCCTGGCTCTGCGCACGGCCGCCGATGTTGTAGCGGAAGGTGTTGTCCCAGCGCATCTCCAGATCGGGATGCACCTGCGGCACCTCGAAGGCGAGCGCCGGGCTCGCGAGGAGCGCGGCGAGCGCGGCGGCGAGGGGGGTGCGGGGAAGCTTCCTGCCAAGCGATTCGAAGGGCATGTGCGGTCCTTGTAGTGGTTTTGGACTGGTGTCGACTATAGGGCAGGCGGTCGCGTCAGAACCCCCCACCGGAAGGGGGGCGTGACACGGCGCCGACAACGCCGCCGGGGGCAAGATTCAGGATGCGGGCAAAAAGTTGACGATACTCTTCGTCGGCGTCCACCGTAAACCGCGGGTCGCCGTGGTCGGCGAACGCCGTCGCGATCAGCGCCCAGTCCTCGTCGGTCAGGTGCTTGCGCGCGGCGGGGATGATCACCTTCGATTCGAGGCCCATGTGCTCCATCTGGGTGGTCGCGAAGCGCGTCGCGGCATCGGCGAACGCGGGGAAGCCGCCGGCCGGGTCGGACTCGTAGCGCATGACGCTTTGCGCCAGGGCGTCGACGAGTTTCGCTCCCTCGACGTGCTGCGCCTCGAGTGCGTCGAGTGTCGCGTCGTACTCGCGGGTGCGCGCCCGCAGCCGCGGGAACAGGTACGTGTCCTCTTTGGGGTGGTGCAGCTTTTCGGGAAACGCGCGAATGTAGTGTACAATCGCGTGCAGAAGCGGGAACGACGGGGCTTTCCCGCTCGCCCTCGCCTCGCGCACGAGGTACTCGAGGCCGTGGACCACCGCCGCCATCGAGCGGTGCTCGTCGCGGATGATGGCGAGCGGGGCGTCGCAGGCTGCGCTCACGACGTTGCTTTCCACCGTCGACACGAGCACGGGGATGGACGTGCGGTGCAGCACGCTTTGCGTCTGCGAGCCCAGGACCAGCGCGCGGATGCCGCGGCGGCCGTGGGAGGCCATGAAGATCAAGTCGCACCGGCGCGCCTCGGCGGTGTCGACGATCGCCTCGTAGGGGCGGTCGCTGGTCCCCGCCAGCGCGTCGTGGACGACCCCCGCCGTGCGGGCCACCACTTCGGCCTTGGCGAGCAGCGCCCGCGCCTCGCCGGCGACACCCTCGTTGAACGTGGTCGGCGCCATGACCCGCTCGAGCGCGCCCACGCTCGACGCGCCGTAGTTCGTCTGCGCGTGGAAAAAAGTCACCTTCGCGTCGAGCGCCTTGGCGAGCGCGACGGCCTTTTGAACCGTCTCGATCGACAGCAGCGAGTCGTCGATGGGCACCAGTATGTGGCGGTACATGCGCAACCTCTCCATGGGCCGCGCGGACCCATGCGGTGGAAAATCGTCTCGAACGCATTGTTCCTCGGATCGAGTCGCGCCGGGTTGACTCCAGGTGCCAAGGACTTGTCTTTCGGGGACAGGGTCGTCAGTGAGCCACGATCGGCGCTCCGTCGCCCCGCACCTTCGGGCCGAGCGCGGCCAGCGCGAAGAACACCGCGCCCAGCAAGACGATCACGTCGCTCGCCAGGATGACCGTGGTCAGCGGCGACGCGGAACCGGCCTGCGCCAGGCGGTCGCTGATTGCGCCGGCGACGAGATTGCCGATCGCGATGGCGAATACGTTGATGAAGAGCATGGTCACTCCGGTGACCGTCGAGCGCATCTGGGCCGGCGTGAGTCCCTGGATCAAGGCGAGCGCGGGTCCATAGAGCGCGAGCGGCAGGAAGAAGCTCGCGCACAGGCCGACCTGAACCAGCGCCGAGCCGGCGGGCGCGAGGCGGGAGGCGATCATCAGCGGCGCGCACAGCACGATCAACCCCACCATGAACCCGGC
>JADLEZ010000138.1 GCA_020845855.1 Burkholderiales bacterium | reverse complement strand
GTGCAGGTAGCTGCCGATCACCGCCTGCGGCTCGTCCCACTCGGTCACCTGCACGGCCGAGATGCGGCGCTCCTCGCCCACCCAGGCGTTGAAGCCGACGAAGTTGACGAAGTTGGTCCCCTGCAGCAGGAGCTGCGCCATGATCGCGTTGTTGTCGTTGCGCTGCGAAAGGTGGCAGTCGGTGCAGGTCTTGGTCTCGGTCTTGCGCTCGGTGTGCGGATAGTGCGGCGCGAACGCCTGCGAGCTGAAGCCGGAGGCGGCGATCGGCGGCTGCTGGATGTAGATGCGCTCGCGGTTGATGTTGGTCGAGGAGAGCACCAGCGCCGAGCTCGAGCGCACCGGCGCCACCTTGAAATTCTTCACGCCGCCGTGCTTGCCCAACTGGAACATCTCGTCGCGCGCGACCTGCGGGTTGTAGGTCGCGTAGTTGCGCGTGGCCCCGCCCTCGTAGTGCTGGCGGTCGGTCTTGGCGTTGGCCTGGATCGGCAGGTGGCAGCCCGCGCAGGACGTGGTCCACGACAGGTGGCACGACTGGCAGGTCATCTTGTCGTCGCCGTGCGCGATCTTCGCGGGCTCCACACCCGGCCCCCACGCCATCGACATGTCGTTGCTCATGAGCTTGGCGCGCGCGGCCTTGGCGTTGTACTTGGAATGGCCGGGGGTCACCGTGTCCTTGACCAGCGTCATCTCCCATTCCTTGGCAGGGTCGAGTGCTGCGCGCTGATACAGCTTGCCCTCGCGCCACTCGAACCGCTTGCGCCCGTCCTGCGTGCGCAGGATCGACAGGTCGGTGCCGCCGGGCCGCGCCGCGGGACCGGTCGTGTACAGGTTGGGGTACCGGGTGGCGGTGCCGTGGCAATCCGCGCACTCGATCTCGATCGCGGCCGCCACCTCGCCGTAGATGTGGCCGTTGCCGTGCGAGTCCTGCCCGAAGTGGCAGTCCACGCAGTGCATGCCGATGTCCAGGTGGATCGACGACAGGTGCACGGCCTTCTTGAACTTGTCCGGATCGGTGTCGGAGACGGGGCTGCCGTCCTTGTCGAGCAGCGTCCCCTTGCGGTCGCGCTTGAACACCGCGCGGAAGTTCCAGCCGTGCCCGTGATAGTCGGCGAACTGCGTGTCCTTGAGCTTCGGGTTGAGCGCGCTCACCTCCTTCAGGAACGCGGGATCGCCCCACTTGCCGCGGATCGCCGCCTCTTCCGGGTTGCGCTTGAGGATCTCGAAGGTCTCGGCGATGGTCGGGTACTTCTGCTTCTCCGGCCACATGAACGGCGCGTCGGACTCGTAGTCCCACATCGTGTAGCCGTAGAAGGAGTTCACGAACACGTTCGGCTGGTGCATGTGGCACACCATGCACTGCGACGACGGGATGGCGCGCGTGAACCCGTGCTGCAGCGGATGCCCGCTGCGGTCCCGGGGAATGGTCGGGTCCGCGGTTTGGCTGGTCCCGGAGTGGCCGAACCTGGCGTACGGCCCCGAGTGCGCGACGCTGCGGTCGTTGGCGTACACCACGTGGCATCCGGTGCACCCCGACGAGCGGTAGTCGCCCGGCTGCTCGTTGGTGCCGAGGAACCACATGTGCGGATCGTTGAGCCGCGTCTTGGTGATGTTGATGACCGGCACCGCGATGCGCGACCCGGTGCCCGGACCGCGATTGGACTGGCGGATGTCGGGACGCCCGGGCTCGTCGAGCTTCTGAATGGCGCCGGTCAGGTTCGGCAGGCCGATCTCCGGGAACTGGGTTCCGATCACGCGCCCGCCGCGCTCGAACACGCGGAACACGTCGGCCGGCGGCAGCGTCTCCCACGCCGGAAGGGGATACAGCTTGGGCAGGATTCCCTGCTCCGTCATCCTCGCGTCCGGCGCGACCGGGTTGACCACGGCCGCACCCTCGCCCTTCTCCGTGTACGCCTCGCCGAGCAGGTACCGCTTCGCCTTGAGGATGCCGTTGTTGTAGGCAGCGCCGCCCCAGAGCATCGCCGAGGTCGCCATCAGGCTGCGCTCGGCGGCCTGGATCGTCGGCAGGTGGCACGCGCCGCAGGCCTCCCGCGCGGCGCGGTAGTCGCCGGGATTGACGAAGCGGACGAACTCGCTCGCTTCCCGGTTGAGCAGGGTGTAGCTCTCCTTCGGATTGGCGCTCGACGGAAACTTCCACGCCGCCGGATACCTGGGCAGCACGTGCGCCTCGTCGCGGGCGGCGACGTACGCCGCGTCGGCGGGTGTCGCGCCGGCCGGCATCATGACCGTCGCCTTGCCGCCGTGGCAGTCGGTGCAGCCCAGGATCACCGCCGGGTTGGTGTGCATCGACGCGCGGTCGGTGCTCGTGTGGCAGCTCACGCAACCCTGCGACTTGCGCTCCGCCTCGGCGGCGGTCTGCTCCGCGGGCGCCGGCGGGTGCGGCAGATACGTGCGCGCGACCGCCTTCTCCTCCGAAGCGGCGAAGGTGAAGGTGACGATGCCCGCGAGCGCCAGCGCGCCCGCGCGGAGCGCCGCGCGCTTCGCGGCGAGCCGGAACGCGTTTTGCGAAGTGTTCATCAGAACGTCAGCACGAGGTTGGCCACAGGGTCAGATTCGACTTTCGTTTTGCGGGCGAGGCGGCACGGCGACACAGCCTGCTTGGCGTAGCAGAAAGTCGACTCTGACCCTATCTGCTTCCCAGCAGTGCAATGGCCTATCCATCAGAACGTCAGCACGAGGTTGGCGAGGATGGAATACGGCGTGCTGCTGCCGCCCGACTGATAGAGCTGCTTGTAGCCGTTGCCCGGGACGAGGACCGCCGCCGAGACGTTGAGCACGATGTTCTGGATGAACGTCGGGCGATACTGGATCGCCGCCGAGATGTCGGTCCCGAACACGCGGTCGACCTCGCCTTGCTGGCGCAGCGTGGACAGCGACGTCGTGTTGGCGAACCAGAGCTGGTTCACGTTGGCGACCACGCGCAGCTGCGGCAGCACGTCGAAGTCGGCGCCGATGCCGGCCAGGAACAGCCCGGGGTTGATGAAGTTCGACTGGCCCTGGTCCTTGGACGAGCGCAGCGACGGCAGCACCGCGTTGCGGCCCGACAGCGCGACACCGCCGCCGCCGATCAGCGGGATCGCCTGGCGGATCCAGAAGCTCGTGTCCGCACCGGCGATCTGCGGATTCTCGAGAATCGCGTCGAAGCCGTTCTCCTCGTCGTCGTACGGGTCCTTGTCGCCGGAAGCGAAGAGCCCGGTGCCGCGCACGCGGATCCAGTCGAAGTCACGCGACACCTCCGCCGCGGCGAAGAACGCGTTGATGTCGGCCGAGGCCCCCGAATACGGGTTGTTGCGGTCGCGGCCGAGCGCCCAGTACAAAGAGCCCGTGGTGTTCCAGGCGCCCAGGTGCCCGTCCGCGCTCGCGCCCAGGTAGGTCACGTTGTACTTGCGCGGGCGCATGTCGCCCAGCACCGCGGGCCGGACCTGGAAGCCGTTGTTGTCGAGGAACGCGGTCTGCGTCTCGCGGTTGTCGTTGTAGATGACCGTGCCCTGCACGGTGAACCCGGGCACGATGAAGTCCTGGCGGTACAGGTTGACGAAGAAGATGTCGTCGTCGCGCAGCGGCTTGCCGAGGTCGTTGAGCCCGCTGTTGGTGTCCTTCTCGATGCGCCGGAACCAGCCGATGTTGTACTGGTACAGGTTGCCCTCGCGGGTGCCGAAGAGGCGGATGCCGACCGGCTGGTCCTGAAACAGGAAGCCGCGAAAGTCGGAGATGAAGGGCTGCACGCCGACCCGCACGGAGTCGAAGTCGTAGCGGTCGGAGGCAATGTGGTACTCGTAGTCGACGAACAGCTCCTGCACGCCGACGAAGCTGTCGCTGCGGGTGATGCCCTTGCGCGGGTCGATGTTGACGGCGCGCACTTCATCGACGCGCGTGTAGTTGTAGTTGACGACCGGCACGAAGCGGAACTCGACCTCGGGCGGCTTGAACGTCGTGTTGCCCTTGAGGAACGAGAAGCTGAAGATGAGGTTCTGGTTGAACGTGTACTGCTTGCCCTGGCCGAACTGGTCGTCCGCCTGCGGGCGCTCGGTCGACTGCGCCCCGATCGGCGTGGGCAGCCGGCGCGGCTCGAACAGCGTGTCGGAGATGGCGGAGAAGTTGAAGAACCAGTCCTCGCCCCACACCGGGCGGTCGCCCTTGATCGTGTTCGGGTTGTACGGGTCGTACCAGCGCTGGTTGACGAGTTGCAGCTGGTCGGTGAGCCGCCAGCGGTCGGGGATCGGCACGGTCTCGGCCGGCAACAGCGGCGACGGCCCCGGCACCTGCCGCGGGTCGATGATGGGAATCACCGGCTCGAGCGGCCGCCCCATCGGGCGCTGCTGCACCACGCGGTCGTCGGGCACGGCTCCCGTGGCGGGTGCCGCAGGTGCCGGCGCTTCGGGTGCGGGCGCCGCGTCCGTCGGCGCAGTCGGGCGCGCGAGCATCACGCCCGGGGTCTCGTCGACCGCGAAATTGGGACTCACCTTGCCTTCAACGCGCAGGATCCAGCCGGCGCGCCCGTCGCTCAGCGTGATCCGGTACCAGTTGCCGCGGCGCGCGCTCGCTTCCACGCGCGTGCCTTTCTGCAACTCGGCGAGCACGCTCGAGCGCGGCGACGCATCGGCGTGCACCGTGACCGTGTCGGCGTAGATCTGGACCACCATGCGTGTGCTGGCCGCCGGCGCCGGCGCGGCGGGACGCGCGCGCTGCACCTCGGGTGCCTGCGCCCATGCGCACGGCGCGAACGCCGCCAGCGCGAGCGCCGCGGCGGCGGCGCGGCAGGCGAAGCGATCAGTAACCAGCGCAGACATTCTGCTCGGTGCTGCCGTTGAAAGGCGCCTGCGGGCAGTTCACGTAGCGCAGCCGGGTCCCCTCCCCTTGCGGCACGATGTTGTCGTCGCGGATCGCGGCCGGCGCGTTGGCGATGCCGGTACCCAGGGCGTTGCCGGCGTTGGCAAGTCCGAGAAACGCGACCATGTCGTCCTGGTCGATACCGTCGCCCGAGATGCCGATGGCCCCGACGAGCTGGTTGCCGCGGTAGATCGGCACGCTGCCCGGAAAGATCTGGATGCCGTTGGCGATGCGCAGCGCTTCCGGGGTCTGCCCCGCGCAGCCGGTGACGAGCTTGCCGTTGAACAGGCCATCGATCACGGCGTTGGCGACGAGGTCGAGCTGCAGGCCGACGTTGAAGATGCTCCAGTTCGGCGGCGCCACCGACAGCGGTCCCGCATTCGCGCCGGCGATGCCGTCGGGAAAGTACGGCCGCGCGAGGTTGCCGAGGCCGCGGTTGCTATAGGCCACACCGTTGGCGAAGGCGTTCGGGTCGC
>JADLEZ010000137.1 GCA_020845855.1 Burkholderiales bacterium | reverse complement strand
CGCTGTGGAACCGGCTCGCCGCGCCCGTCGCGGGAAGCAACGGTGCCAGTCCTCGCGCGCAGCGGGTCGCCGCGTTCCTCACCGAGCACGGCGCGTCGTTCTTCGACGAGATCGTCGAGGGCACCGGTCAGTTGCGCACACAGGTCGAGGAGTCGCTTGCCGAGCTGGTGGTCGCGGGCTGCGTGACCTCCGACAGCTTCGCGGGCTTGCGCGCGCTCTTGACACCGTCGGAGAAGCGCAAGCCGTTCGGCCGCCGCGCGCATCGCCGCTCGCTGTTCGGCATCGAAGACGCCGGGCGCTGGTCGCTGCGCAAGCGCAAGGACGAGCGCGACTTCGACTCGGCGTCGCTGGAGCCCGTGGTGCACGCGCTCCTGCGCCGCTATGGCGTCGTGTTCTGGAAAGTGCTGCAGCGGGAGGCCGCGTGGCTGCCGCCGTGGCGGGATCTCCTGCACGTGCTGCGCCGATTCGAGGCGCGCGGCGACATCCGCGGCGGACGCTTCGTCGCCGGCATTTCCGGCGAACAGTTCGCCACACCGGAGGCGGTGACGGCGCTGCGCGAGACGCGACGGGCGAAGCCCGCCGGCGAGTTGATCGCGGTCAGCGGCGCCGATCCGTTGAATCTCGTCGGCGTCGTACTGCCGGGGGCGAGGGTGCCGGCGCTGACCGGCAACCGCATCGTCTATCGCAACGGCGCGCCGATCGCGACACTCGTGGGCGGTGAGATCGACTGGCTCGAACGCATCGAGCCTGCGACCCGTGCGCAGGTCGAGGACCTGCTCCTGCAGCGGCGCGCGGGGTCCCCGCTGCTGGCGTACCTGCGCTGATTACCTTGGCGCAAGGCATCCTCTGACCCACGCGCGCGCAACATCGCGCGCCTTGTCCTCTGGCACGGTCTCATCGGGTATAACAGGCCCGCCGAACCGTCTGCCGCTACGGTCCGCGAACAGCACCGTCGTCAGGAAGATGATCGCGCCGTCGGCCAATTCGATGGCTTCGTTGCCGGAGGTCAGACCCTTGGTCGGCACGCCGAACAGACGCGTGAACGGGCGTGCGACGAAGGCCACCGCAACGGCTTCGCCGGAGCTCGCCGTGTCGCCGCCGACCAGCACGGCGACGGGCGAGGCATCGGACCGGTGCCGAACGGCAGGGACGGTCACGCGCTCGGCGAGCCGCCATGGATGCGACGCGCCCGCGGCATCCACGAACGAGCCGATCGCTCCGGTTCCGAGGAGGCCGGCGAGCCCGCCCAGCATCGGCCACATGTTGCCGCCACCGTTGCGGCGCAGATCGACGATCCATCCCGCCGCGCCATTGTCGACGGCGTCGTCGACCTCTTGCGCCAGACGCTGCGCGAAGGCATCGACCCCCTCGCGCTCGACACCTCCGAAGCCGTCCAAGCGCAGATACCCGATACCGGTCGAATCTTGCGTGACCTCCGCAAGGCCTCGCGCCGTCGCCGCGTGGCGCGAAGCCTGGTCGGGCAAAAGCAGGAAGCTGTGGCCATCGCCGAGTGCGCCGAGAATCCCGCGAATCGCGTCGTACGCCGCGGCAGCGCCCGCACGGGGTGCAAGGCATGAGAGCGCGCGCCTGCGAACGAGGGGCCAATCGACCCTGCTTGCGTAATACGCCTGCCGCTCGATCTCGTCGAGCGCGCCGCAGACGTACGCGACCGCATCGAACCGGCAGCACCGCCTTTCGGCCCGCTTCGGACCAGCAGTTCGTTGAAAATACCCCTGTGTCATTCCGAGGAGCGAAGGCGACGAGGAATCTGCTTCACGCAACCCGTTCATTTGCCGCAAGAGCAGATCCCTCGCTCTGCTCGGGATGACACAGGCGTGGGTGGTTTCGCGAGAAATTCAGCGAACTGCTCAAGTACGCCCCCTCCTGCGAGTCCCATGGGCCTATCATCGCACGCCGGTTGACAGCGTGGGGTCATTGCGCGGAAGGTATCGCACCGTGAACCGCTTCGTCTGCGCGCTCGTTTGCCTGCTCGCGCTGTCGTGCCCCGCCTGTGCCGACACCGCGAAGCCGCTTAACACCATCCTGCTCGTCGCGCGCGCGGAGCTTCCCGACCCCAACTTCAAGGACTCGGTGGTCCTCGTCATGAACAACATCGGCAGGGCGCCGGCCGGGGTCATCATCAACCGCCCGACGCGCATCCCGGTGGCGCGCCTGTTCCCCGAGATCGAGCGCTTAGCGCAGGTCGACGACAAGGTGTACTTCGGCGGCCCGGTGCAGCTCGGCATGGTGTCGTTCCTGTTTCGCGCGGACAAGCCACCCGAGGACGCATCGCCGGTGCTCGATGGCGTGTACATCAGCACCAACCGCGACCTCCTGGCGAAGCTCCTGGCGCGCAACCAGCCCATGGAGGGTCTGCGCATCTTCGTCGGCTACTCCGGCTGGTCGTCGG
This sequence comes from Burkholderiales bacterium, assembly GCA_020845855.1. GTDB lineage: Bacteria > Pseudomonadota > Gammaproteobacteria > Burkholderiales > Casimicrobiaceae > VBCG01. The sequence continues at coordinate 20,128 of JADLEZ010000137.1, read as the reverse complement.
GCCAGCTCGAGAACGAGATCGCACGCGGCGACTGGAGCCTCGCCCCCGCCGACGCCGCCGCGATCTTCGAGCGCGCGCCGGGCGCGCCGTGGCCGGCCGAGCCGGCGCGCAGCGGCGGGCAGCGCACGTAGCCCGGATGTTTCACCGGGGAGGGGAATTTAGCGAGACGGTCCGCGTTCTGGATTGGTTGCAGTCGACGAAGTCAGTTTGTCGGATGTATATATAGAGTTTGACAAACTAGCAACTTTAGCTATAATCTATATGCATGCCAAAAACCGCCCGCGCCCTTCTACGGCTTCCGCCCGCGACGGTGGGTGCCATCGAAAAGCTTGGCGCTGACCTAGCTGTGGCTCGCTTGCGCCGCAAGGAGTCCTTGCGGTCTTGGGCAAAGCGCTTGGGCGTAACCGTGCCCACCCTTCAGCGCCTCGAAGCGGGTGACCCGTCGGTTGGCATCGGCATCGTTGCCACTGCCCTTTGGCTCATCAATCGCGACGGCGAACTGAGAACCTTGGCGGCGCCGGAACACGACCAAGGCGCCATTGAGATGGCTGTTCGGGAGGCCATTGAGCTGGGTCATGCGCGTGCCCAGGCTTCCGCAGAGGCGCGCTTGCGAGGGGCGGGTACCGTCGACAAGACGAAGAGCTGAAGGGATGCGGCTGGACGACTTGTACCTTTGGTATCTGGCGGACCCGGCCAAGCCGCGCTATGTCGGGGCGCTCAAGCTCGTCTCCGCCGGCAAGGGCGTTTCGCTGCATTACGGCAAGGATTGGTTGGAAAGCGGGTTCGCGTTAAGCGAAGACCTCCCACTGGTCGACAACGAATTCCTGCCACCAAGCCGCCTGGCGACCGATGCGCAGCGCGCAGTCGGGGCCGTCGACGACGCCCGGCCGGACCGCTGGGGTGAGAAGGTCATCAGATTCGTAGATAAGCCCAAGCGTCTTTCACTGATGGAGTATCTGTACTACGCCGGCGACGACCGATTCGGTGCACTCGGAGTTTCCACGTCGGCAAGCACGTACAGTCCGCGAGCCGTGAGTCCGCTTCCTCGCCTCGATGCCGTGCAGCAACTCAGTGAGGTCGTCGCCAAAATCGAGGCCTCGGAACCGATCACCAGGCTGGAAGCGAAAATTATCGCCGGTGGTGGCAGTCCGCTCGGCGGCGCAAAGCCCAAAGCGCTCATCGACATTCACGGCGAGCAGTGGATCATCAAGTTCTTCGACAATCAGCCCGTTGACACCCCGGTGGTCGAGCACGCGACAATGACGCTCGCCAAACGCGCAGGTATTACGGTGGCCGAGACCCATGTCATTCGCCTTGTCGGGGCGAACGCCATCGCTGTTCGCCGCTTCGACCGTGCAATGGGTCGGCGGATTCACAGCATCTGCGCGGGTACTGCCATCCGCGCGGCCACCGCATCCGGCGCCGAAGCCGAACTGGGGTACCCCGAATTGGCGCGAATTCTCCGCCGGGTCGGCATCATCCGGGACGATACTTACCAATGGGACGCGCGCGAGCTCTTCCGTCGCATGGTTTTCAACATCCTCGTTGACAACACCGATGACCATGAAAAGAACCACTCGTTGCTGGTCGTGCACCCATTCGCCAATGGCCGCCTGAAACTGGCGCCCGCTTACGACGTACTGCCGACAAACTCCGGGCAGGGGTACCAGGAGTTCATCTGTGGCGTTCACGGCCGCGACTCGACGCTCGAAAATGCGATGTCGCAGTGCAACGCCTTTGGACTGCTGCCTGCCGAAGCCGCCGTCGAAGTCGCCGGCATCATTGCAATCGTCGATGTCTGGAAGACGCACTTCGCGCAGGCTGGTGTGGCTGAGCGCGACATCGAAAGTTTGTCCGAGCGCATCGACGGCGAAGCGCTATTGAGTCAGCGCACCCGCTTCGACCAAACCCGATACCGATCCCAGGCAGCCAAGCGAAGGAAACCAAGTCCATTCCGGCGCAACTCTCAATAACTCCGCGGCGGACGGGATTGGTGTCGTCCAGCATCGCGCGCGCCTTACTCGATCACCGCGTCCGCGCGGGCGAGCACCGCCCCCGGAACGGACAGTCCGAGCGCCTTCGCCGCGCGCAGGTTGATCGCGAGCGACAGATCGCGCGGCTGCTCGACCGGCAAGTCGGCGGGCCTCGCTCCCTTGAGGATGCGGTCGACGTAGATCGCCGCGCGCCGATACGCCTCGCGAACGTCGGGACCATAGGACACGAGGCCGCCGTTGTCGACGAAGTCGCGCGTCTCGTACATCGCGGGCAGGCGCTCGCGCGCGGCAAGGCCGGTCACCGTCGCGCTGTGCTGCAGGAACAGCGGCGTGACCTGCACGACGAGCGCCTTGGCTCCCGCGCGCCGATACGCTGCGAAGGCGGTGTCGAGCTCGTCCGCCTTGCCGATCTCCTGCACCACGAGGACGATGCCCATCTGCGTCGCCGCTGCCCGCGACTCGGCCACGAACGCGGGCGTGGTCCCTTGCGACAGGTCGCGCACGCGCTCGGCGAGCAACGCCACCTGCGATACGCCAGGGACGATCTCGCGCAAGAGCTGCAGCCGCTTTTGCGCGATGTCGGTCGTCTGCAGCGACAAGCCCGTCACGTTCCCGCCCGGCCGGCCGAGACTCGCGACCAATCCCGCGGCCACCGGATCGGCGGAGGCGGCCATCACGATGGGAATGGTGCCGGTCGCACGCATGGCCGCGCGCGTGCCGGCCGTGGTCGCGGTCACGATGACGTCCAGGGGAAGCGCAGCGAGCTCCTGCGCGAGCGGCGGCAGGCGCGCGAGGTCGTTGCTCGCCCAGCGATAGTCCACGACCAGGTTATGGCCCTCGGCGTAGCCGAGCTTGGTTAACGCAGCGAAGAATGCGTCGTCGAGCGGGCCGCGCGACGTGCGCGCGCTCAAATACCCGAGGCGGTACGCGCGCCCTTGCGCCGCGGCGCACGCCGAGGCGAACACGAGCAGCTGGCCCAGGAAGGCGCGCCGGGAGCCCATCGGCGCGATGATAAACCTTACGGTGTAAGCTGGGCGATGGTCACCACCACCGTCTACACCGTCGGACACTCGACGCGAGCCGCCGCGCAGTTCACCGGCCTCCTCACCGCGCACGGCGTACGCCGCCTCGCGGACGTGCGCACCATCCCGCGCTCGCGCCACAACCCGCAATTCAATTCGCAGGAGCTCGCGAAGACCCTGGCCGACGCCGGCATCGCCTACGTCCACCTGCCGGGCCTGGGCGGCCTGCGCCATCCGCGAGCCGAGTCGGTGAACCTGGGCTGGCGCAACAAGTCGTTCCGCGGCTACGCGGACTACATGCAGACGCCGGAGTTCGCCGCCGCCCTGGACGAGCTCATCGCGATGGCGAACCGCGAGCCGACCGCGATCATGTGCGCCGAAGCCGTGCCGTGGCGCTGCCACCGCTCGCTGATCGCGGACGCCCTCCTCGCACACGGGATCGTCGCCCGGGAGATCGTGAGCGAGACGCGCACGACGCCGCACGCGCTGACCTCGTTCGCACGCGTCGAGGGCGCCACCGTGACCTACCCGCCCGAGGGATTGCCGCTGTAGCAGCTCGTCGGCAACGGTGTCATTCCGAGCGCAGCGAGGAATCTTCGCGAAATTCAGCGGATTGCCGGCTTCGGCCCGTCGGGGCTTGCCGCATTCCGTCGCTCGCCCGCGCATCGTGTCTTGGGACGCTGGAGCGAAGCGCCCGCTCCCGCTAATCTCTCGGGCCATGGAACCCAGAGAACCCTCCGAAACGCGCAAGGCGCTGCGCGGCATGAAGGCCGCGTTCGTGTCCTTGTGGTGGCAGTTCTTCGACTGGCTCGCGGTCGTGCCGTGGAAGACGCTGCTGCTCGTGTCGCTGCTGGCGATGATCCTCGCGGCAATCCTGCGGTGGCCGACGGCGGCGTTCTTCGTGATCGTAGCCTCGGTCATCATCAAGGTCGTCGCCGGCGGCAAGCGCCGGGCCGACATCACCGCGCGGCAGGCGACCGAGCGCGCCGAGACCGAAGGGCTGGAGCGCGCCGCGGCGGAAGCGCGCATGGCGGCGCTGCAGGCGCAGATCGAGCCGCACTTCCTGTTCAACACCCTCGGCAGCGTCGACCAGCTCATCCTGACCGACCCACCGCGCGCGTCGAAGATGCAGCAAACGCTGATCCGCTACCTGCGCTCGGCAATGCCGCAGATGCGCGAGGGCGCGCGTCCCACGCTCGGCCAGCAAACCGACCTCGCGAGTGCGTTTCTCGAGATCATGGCGGTGCGCATGGAGGAGCGCCTGCGCACGCGCATCGAGGTGCCGCCGGGCCTGCGCTCGGCGGTGTTCCCGCCGATGATGCTGCAGACGTTGGTGGAAAACGCGATCAAGCACGGCCTCGAGCCCAAGGCCGAGGGCGGCACGCTGACCATCTCGGGGGAGGTCGTCGACGGCCGGCTGGCCGTGCACGTGGTCGACGACGGCGCGGGTTTCGCGCCCTCCGGCGAAGGCGGCGTGGGCCTCGCCAACATCCGGGAGCGCCTGCAGGCCCTGTACGCCGGGCGCGGCGAGCTGATCATCGGCGTGCCGCCGGCCGGCGGCACGCAAGCTACGATCAGGATTCCGTACGAAGTCGCCCCGGCAGGATAATCATTACCCATGACACCCTCACCCGCTCCCACTGCCGTCATCGCGGACGACGAGCGCCTGATGCGCGAGCAGATCGCCGGCCGTCTCAGGGATGCTTGGCCCGAGCTCGTCATCGTGGGCGAGGCCGCCAACGGCCACGAAGCGGTCGCGCTCACGCAACGTCTCGAGCCGGACATCGTGTTCCTCGACATCCGCATGCCGGTGATGGACGGCATCGCCGCGGCGCGTGCCATCGCCGGCAAGGCGCACGTCGTGTTCGTCACCGCCTACGACCAGTACGCCCTCAACGCTTTCGACCACGGCGCGGTCGACTATCTGCTCAAACCCGTCGAGCCCGAGCGGGTGGCGCTCGCCTGCCGCCGCATCCGCGAGCGCCTCGCGCACAATCCCGACCCGATGACGGGTTTGCTCGAGCAGCTCTCGCAGCGCCTCGGCGGCAAGCCGCGCGAGCACCTGCGCTGGGTGCAGGCAAGCGTGGGCGCTGCCATCCGCATGATCCCGACCGCCGACATCCTGTTCTTCCGCGCCGAGGACAAGTACACGCGGGTGCAGACCGCCGGCTTCGAGGCGCTGATCCGCAAGCCGATCAAGGAGCTCATCGAGGAGCTCGATCCCGCGCAGTTCTGGCAGATCCACCGCGCGACGGTCGTGCGCGTCGATGCCATCGCCCACGTGAGCCGCAATCTGCGCGGCAACCAGGTCGTCCACGTCAAGGGCCGCGACGACAAGCTCGAGGTCAGCCGCAGCTTCAATCACTTGTTCAGGCAAATGTAGGAAGTAGGAATTGCGGGAGCCCCGCGCGGTATCATTCGCGCCTCATCCCGCGTCCATCCACGATCCTCGTGCACGAGTACTGGCGCCGCTTGCTGCGGGCCGTCCGCGCGGCGCCGCGCGCGCTGAGGGCGGCGCTCTTTTTGCTCGCGTTCATCGCCGCGGCCGCGGTGGCCGCGATGTACGGCCGCGAGCCGAGCCTGTCGCACGTCAAGGTCGCGATCCTGTCCGGCAGCGAACAGGGCAACTACTACGCGGTCGTCTCCCGCGTCGCCGCGCAGGTGCAGCGGGAAAGGGGTCGCGTCGAGAACGTCGCGAGCGCCGGATCGATCGAGAACATCCAGCGGCTGTCCGCGGCGCGCGCTTCGTGCAAGATCCAGTTCGCGCTGGTGCAGGATGGCTTGCCGTGGCCGGCATCGCATCCGTTCGAGCTCCTCGGGCGGCTGCCAAAGCCGGAGAGCTTCATCGTCTTGAGCCGCGACGCCGAGCGCATCCGTTCCGCGTCCGACCTGCGCGGCATGCGAGCGGGCATCGGCCCGGCCGGCAGCGGCACCGAGCACGTCGCGCGCCAGGTGATGGCGCAGCTCGCCGAGCTCGACATCAAGGTCGCGACGCATCCGCTGCACGAGCAGCTCGCGCTACTCGAGCGCGGCGAGCTCGATCTGGGTGCGATGGTGATCGACCGCGACGCGAAGCTCATGACGCAGGCGATGCGCGAGCGCAAGCTCGGCATCGTCGACATCGGGGGCGTGGAAGCGCTCGCGCGCTATCTTCCTTCCGCTCGCACCGGCGTCATCAAGGCCGGCTACTACGACCCGGTGCGCGTGCTGCCGCCCGCCGACAAGCGCGTGATCGAGATCGACACGCTGCTCATCGGCAACGGCTGCGCGCGCGAGTCGGTGACGCAAGGCCTCATCACCGCGTTCGTGCGCGTGTTTCCCGACTTCGTCGCCGTCAATCGCGACCGCCCGAACCTGACCGGCCTCGACTACGCGTCCGCGGCGCGCAGCTATTTCTCGGAAAACGGGCCGAGCGAGGTCGGCCAGTACGCGCCCTGGGTCATCGACATCATGCCCATGGCCCGCTGGGTCCAGCTCGCCTTCGCGTTCTCGCTGCTGTTCGCCGCGCAGGCGTTCTGGCATCGCTTCCGCCTGTGGCGGCTCGACGCGCTTCGCGTCGGCATCGAAGCGGAGATCGCGCAGATGTTCCGGCCAGGGATCACCGTGCATGATCTCGAGGACCTGGCTCCCGACCCGCGGCATCGCACCCCCGAGGCCCGCGCACGAATCGACGCCGTGCTCCAGGAGTTGACCCGGCTCGCCAAGCGCTGCCGGCGGCATTCGCTGTCGATGCTCGTGCCCATGGGTCACGAGATGATGTATCGCTACCAGGAACATCTCATCGCGGACTGGATGCACGCGCTGCGCGCGTTCCGCAGGCGGCTCGACCAATGAGCGCCGCCGGGCCGCCCCAAGGCGCTCGCCCCCACGGGGGGAGGCGGCGCGCAGCGCCGCTTCGGGGGGATCGATGACCGTGAATCCCGCGGTGGCGGTCATGGGTGCCGGCGCGGTCGGCTGTTACTACGGCGGTCTGCTTGCGCTGGCGGGCACGCCGGTGACGCTGGTCGGGCGCGCCGCGCACGTCGACGCGATCCGCCGCAGCGGGCTCGTGATCGAGCGCGCCGAGCGCCGCGACATCGTGGCGCTCGACGCCACGACCGATGCCTCCGGTGTCGCAAGCGCCGACGTCGTGCTGGTGTGTGTGAAGTCGCCGGACACGACCGCCGCGGCGGAGGCCATCCGGCCGCACCTGCGCCCCGACGCGATCCTGGTCAGCCTGCAAAACGGCGTGGACAACGCGCCGCGCCTTGCCGCCGTCGTCCCGCAGGCGGTGCTCGCGGCGGTGGTCTGGGTCGGCACCTACCTCGAAGGACCGGGTATCGTGCGCCACACGGGGCGTGGCGATCTCGTGCTCGGCGTCCCGCGCGCGCTCGCACAGCGCACGGGAGCCCAGGAGAGCGTCGCGCCGATCGCCGCGATGTTCGAGCGTGCGGGTGTGCCCTGCCCGGTCGCGCCCGACATCGAGGCGGCGCTGTGGACCAAGCTCGTCATCAATTGCGCCTTCAACGCGGTGTCCGCGCTCGGTCGCGCGCGCTACGGCAGGATGGCCGCGCATGCGGCGACCCGCGAGCTCATGGCAGCGGCGGTGCGCGAGTCGCTCGCGGTGGCGCGCGCAAGCGGGATCACGCTCGACGAGGCGCAGATGCTCGCACACGTCTGGCGTGCCGCCGACGCGATGGCGACGCAGTATTCGTCGACCGCGCAGGACATCCTGCGCGCGAAGCCGACCGAGATCGACATGCTGAACGGCTTCGTCGCGCAGCGCGCGCAAGCGCTGGGCGTGGAGGCGCCGGTGAACCGCGCGCTGCACGCACTGGTCAAGCTGCGCGAAGCGGGGGACGACCTCGCCTAACCCCTTTCGTGTCATCCCGAGCGGAGCGAGAACAGTTGGTCGAATTCGCGATTGCATCCGCAATCCGGTGTCATCCCGAGCGGAACGAGGGATCCGCTTTCGCGTTGAATCAGCGAGTTGCATGCAGCAGATCCCTCGTCGACTTCGCGCCTCGGGATGACACGGTGGGATTGCCGACGAACGGCTAACGCTCGCGGTCGAGCGTGAACATCTCCTGCGGCCGCGACACGCCCTTCAGCGCGTAGCGGCCGAGGCTCACGAGGCGCTCGCGCGCGCCGGCCGCGGCCTGCGCGAATGCGGTCGCCGATAAACTTGAGCACGTGCCCGCCCTGCGCTTCGATCTCCTCCACCTGCGCCTCGGCGTACTCGTTGAGGAGCGAGAGGGTCGCTTCCGGGCCGTGCGCATCGGCGATGCGGGTAAAGCCGGTGAGGTTGCTGTACCACGCCCTTGCCGACACGACAAGGACGAAGTCTAGGCGATACCGCGATCCAGCACGCATCCATCAGCTCCTGACGATGACGATCTCGAGGTACTCGCCCGGCACCACCAGCGAGCCGGCACCCGCCCGATTGTGGCTCTCGAGCAACGCCGTGAGGTCCCGCTCGAGCGCTTGCGCGCCCTCGGGCGCAAGCGCCCCGAATGCCTTGTGCACTGGCCCGTACCACGTCCGGAACACGTCGATGAAGTGCGCCGGCGAGCGATAGCGGAAGGTGAAGAACTTCGGCGTCGCGTTGATCGACGCCGCGCGGTCGCCGAAGAGCGCGCGCAGGTGTGCCTCGGTGCCCCACAGCGAAGGCGGCTGCACACCCGCCGGCGGCGGCACGTGGCGGCCGAGTGTCTTGAACACCTGGCCGATGAAGCCTTGCGGCGTCCAGTTGGCGAGGCCGATGCGACCACCCCGGCGGCACACCCGGGCCATCTCCGCCGCGGCGCGCGCGTGATCGGGCGCGAACATGACGCCGAACGTCGACAGCACGAGGTCGAAGCTCGCGTCCGCGAACGGCAGCGCCTCGGCGTCCGCCACCTTGAAGGCGACGTCGAGGCGCTCGGCGCGTGCCCGCTCCGCGCCGCGGTCGAGCAGCGTAGAGACGTAGTCCGTGGAGGTCACCTTGGCGCCGCGGCGGGCGGCGGCGAGCGTGGCGTTGCCGTTGCCGGCCGCCACGTCGAGCGCCTGTTCGTCGCAGCGCACGTCGCAGGCTTCGGCGAGCGACTCGCCGACGAGTTGCAGAGTAGTGCCGATGACCGCGTAGTCGCCACTGGCCCATGCGAGCTGCTGGCGGCCCTTGACTGCGGCAAGATCCGTGATTGCATTCATGCTGGCTCCTCTTGGGTGGGGGACGCGAGGCCTCATCATGCGGCCGCGGCGGCGCGCGCGTCCTGTCCCCGCGTCGTCCGCACTTGTCCGCGCGTCCGCAAATGCGCCGGGGACTGCCCCCGCCTGCGCGTTTGCCGCCTTGCCGCCGACTTTGACCCTGTTCGCCGGCAGGCGTAGGCTAAGGCTAGCCCAGGCGGGCGGCCGGCTTCACCCCCGAGCAATCCATGCACACCACCCATGGAGGATCGTCATGGCAACCTACGTCGTTCTCACCAGCTTTACGGACCAAGGCATTCGCAACATCAAAGACACGATCAAGCGCTCCGACGCCGTGAAAGACGCCGCAGGCAAGTTCGGCGTCAAGGTCAGGGAGCTCTTCTGGACCATGGGAAGCTACGACCTGGTCGGGATCTTCGAAGCGCCCGACGACGAGTCGTTCACCGCGTTCGGCCTCGCCATCGGCGCCGGCGGCAACATTCGCACCCAATCGTTGCGCGCCTTCTCGCGTGAAGAAATGGGGAAGATTCTCGCAAAGCTCGGCTAACAGTCTGTGGAAGTTCGGGTGAACGCATGCAAGACCGTGTCATCCCGAGCGCGCCGCGAGGGACCTGCTGTTCAATAGCATCCGGCACTTGCGAGAAGCAAGATTCCTCGCTGCGCTCGGAATGACACACCTTCCACGAACTGCTAGCGATCTGGCGCGAAGACCCCTCGATGATGGACCGCTTTGCTCGGTGTGCTATGGCGCCTGGCCGGCTTCCGGCGGTGGCCAGTACTTAGTCGTGCTCCAACCGCCGTCGACGGCGAGCTCCTGGCCGGTAATGAAGCTCGCGTCGTTGGAGCATAGGAACGCGACGGCCGCCGCCACTTCTTCGGGAAGACCGAAGCGGCGCATCGGCGTCGACCGGAGCATCGTGTCCCGATACCAGGCGTTGCGCTCGAGCCGCTCCGCCGTCAAGGGCGTGGCGATAATGCCCGGCGCGATCGCGTTGACCCGCAGCCCGCGCGGCCCGTAGTCGGCCGCGAGCTGGCGCGTCAGGCCGGCGATGGCTGCCTTGGTCGCTGAATAGGGCGCGCTGTTCACGAAGCCGACGATGCCGAACACCGACGCGATGTTCACGACGGCGGATCCCGGCGCCGCGCCGCGGACGAACTCGCGCGTGAGGCGGAAGACGCTGCGCAGGTTCACGGCGATATAGCGGTCGAGGTCGGCGTCCTCGGTAAGGTGCATCGCCTTGGCGTCGCCGACGCCCGCGTTGTTGATCAGCAGGCTGGGCACTCCGAACTGCTCGGTGCAAGCGGCCAGCACGCGTGCGGGCGCATCGTCGGCGACGAGGTCGACGGCGAGTGTCGCGAATCGCGCTCCGATCTGCTGCGCGCTGCCGGCAAGCCCCTCGGCAACCCGATCGACTCCCAGCACGCTGGCGCCGTCCTGGCAAAGGCGCATCGCAATGGCGCGGCCGATGCCCGAGCCCGCCCCGGTAACGATGGCCCGATGACCTTCGAGCGTACTCATACCCATTCCTTCCATTTTCGATCGGGACTCCTGGATGGATACATTGTAGCGTGTTTCTTTCCTGGCTTCCCAGGAAACGTCCCAATCAACCCTCTTGACAGATCCGGTTTATGTATACATACTGTCAAATTGACGAGCGACTGATTCGATACTTGAAAGTCGCCGCGGCGAGCGCCCAACCGGGTGCGCCCGACATCCAGAAACGAAGAGGAGCCCATGAAAAGGATCGCTGTCAGCCTTGCGACGATATCGAGCGCGCTCGCATTCTCCGTCGTCAACGCCGAGCCGCTGAAGATCGCGATGATCGAGGCGCTGTCGGGCCCCGCCGCACAGACTGGCATCGCGTTCACCGAGGGCATGCGCTACGGTGTGGCCAGGCTCAACGCCGCGGGCGGGTTCAACGGCGAACCGATCCAGTTACTCGAGTACGATAACCAGGGCGGGCCTACCGATGCAGCGGAGAAGCTCAAGGCGGCCATTGCCGCCGGCGCCCGCATCGTGTCGTCGGCGTCGTCATCGGCCGTGGCCGGTCAGCTCTCCGAGGACGTCCGCAAGTACAACCTGCGCAACCCCGGCAAGGAGGTCATCTACTACAACGTCGGCTCCGAGGCGTACGACCTCACCGGCGACAAGTGCCACTTCTGGTTCTTCCGCATGTCGACCAACCCGTATATCCGGATGAAGGCGCTCGTCGCCACGATGAAGGACAACGGGGTGCTCGGCGAAAAGGTGTACTCTATCAACCAGAACTATTCCTACGGCCAGGACATGCAGAAGGCCCAGGCGCAGTTCGTCAAGGAAGCGGGCGCGACCATCGTCGGGGCCGTGCTCCACGACGTCAACAAGATCCAGGACTTCGCGCCGTACGTCGCCAAGATCAAGGAATCGGGAGCGCAAACGGTGCTCACCGGCAACTGGGCCAACGACATCATCCTCCTGCTGAAGGCGATCAGCGGCGCCGGTCTCAAGGTTCGCGTCGGCAATACCTCGCTCGACACGCCCGGAGTGCTCGCCAGCGCCGGACCGGCGGCGCTCGGATCGTATCTCGTAAAGATCTACAACCTCGAGGCCGGGGGCGCCGCCGGCAAGGCGTTCATCGAGGACTTCAAGGCGAAGATCGGCCACTACCCCTATTCCGAAGAGCCGACGTCGGCGTTCGCCGTGGCGCTTCTCGGGGAAGGACTGAAGAAGGTCAATTTCAAGGGCGGTCCGATCGACGCGAAGGCCGTCGTGCTCGCCCTCGAAGGCGCGCAGTGGGAGTCGCCGGTCGGCATGTGGTCGGTGCGCAAGGACGACCACCAGGCGGTGCTCCCGATCACCATCAGCGAGGTATCCCGCGCCGCGACGTTCAAGGTCGACGGCACCGACATGGGGTTCAAGCTGCTGCGGGTCGTGCCGCCCAAGAGCGCCGAGGTTCCACCCTCGGGCAGCTGCAAGATGCAGCGGCCCGGCTGAAGACGACTCCTTCTTCGCTTGCCCGACACGGGATAGCCCATGGAGTACGCGCTCTTCTCGGCGTTGAACGGCGTCGTCTACGGACTGCTGCTGTTCATGGTGTCGGCGGGGTTGACCCTGGTCTTCGGCATGATGGGGATCGTCAACTTCGCCCACGGATCGTTCTACATGCTGGGCGCCTACATCGCGTACTCGCTGGCCAAGGTCTTAGGCTTCTGGCCCGCGATCCTGATCTCGCCGCTCATCGTCGGACTGATCGGCGCGGTGGTAGAGCGCGGCATGCTGCGCCGGGTACACCGTTACGGGCAGGCGCAGGAATTGTTGCTGACCTTCGGCCTCGCGTACGTGTTCGAGGAAGTGGTGAAAATGCTCTACGGCAACTATGCCGTGGACTACAGCATCCCGCAGTCGATGCGCTTCGCCGCGTTCAGCCTGTTCGGATCCGACTATCCCTTCTATCGGGTCTTCATCGGCTTGACCGCGGTGGTCATGTTCTCGCTGCTCTTCGCCCTGCTGCGGTGGACACGCGTAGGCATCATCGTGCGCGCCGCCGTGCAGCGGCCGGACATGGTGGGTGCTCTCGGTCACAACGTGCCGGCCGTCTTCATGGGCGTCTTCGGCGCCGGGGCGTGGCTCGCCGGCCTCGCCGGCGCCATCGGCGGCGCGTTCTTCACCACCAGTCCCAACATGGCCCTCGAGATCGTGATCATCGTGTTCGTCGTGGTCGTCGTCGGTGGCCTTGGCTCGGTCGAGGGAGCGCTGGTGGCGTCGCTGCTGATCGGCCTGCTCACGTCGTTTTCGGCGGGCTCCGACCTCTGTCTCGCGGACCTGGGCGCGCTGTTCGGCCTCGGCAGGTCGAGCTGCGCCGGTGGCAACCTGCTCACGCTGAAGCTCTCGACGGTCGCCGCCTCGATGCCGATCCTCGCGATGCTCGTGGTCCTCCTGCTGCGACCGCGCGGCCTGATGGGCGAGAGGACGTGATGCCGGGCGGGCGCGCATGGCGATGGGTGCTCGTGGCGCTGGTCGCGCTCGCGCTGCTGCCCTTGGTGCTCTCGCCGGCGGCGATCGGCGTGACGAGCCGGATACTGATCGCGGCACTCTTCGCGCTCGCTTTCAACCTGCTGTCGGGACAAGGCGGCATGCTCTCGTTCGGACACGCCGCCTATCTCGCCATCGGCGCGTTCGCGACGGTTCACGCCATGAATGCCGTGGATCGGGGTGCGCTTTGGCTGCCGACGCCATTGTTGCCGCTCGCGGGCGCACTCGCCGGATTCGTATTCGGAGCCGTTGCCGGCTACTTCGCGACGCTGCGAAGCGGCGTGTACTTCTCGATGGTGACGCTGGCGATCGCCGAGCTGCTGCACACTCTCGCTCCCAACCTGAGCGCGGTGTTCGGCGGCGAGGCGGGAATCTCGTCGATGCGCCAGCCCTCGCTCGGCATGACCTTCGGCAGCGAGGGCGAGGTCTACGCCTTGGTGCTCGTCTGGACGGTGATCGCCATTGCCGCGATGTACGGCTATACCCGGACGCCCTTCGGTCGATTGACGGTCGCGCTGCGCGAGAACGAGAATCGCATCGCCTTTCTGGGCTTCAACCCGCATCTGAGCAAGGTGCTGATGTTCGCCACGTCGGCGACCTTCGCCGGGCTCGCCGGCGGGCTGCTGGCGATCACCACCGAGAGCGCCAACTACGCGCTCTTCGGGCTCGGCTACTCGGCAAGCGTCATCCTCCATACCTTCATCGGCGGCTCCGGAGTGTTTTTCGGTCCGGCGCTCGGCGCCGCCGTGCTCACCCTGTTCGGCTACGTGGCCTCCGATCTCACCCGGCTATGGCTGCTCTACCAGGGACTGATCTTCGTGATCGTCATGATGTACCTGCCTGCGGGCATCGGCGGCACCCTCATGGGCTTCGCGGCCACGGCGCGGCACGCGCCCCGGCTCCGGCTGGGGGCTTGGTCAAGCGCAATGATCATGGGTCTCGCCTTGGCGGCCGCTGGCGTGGTCTTCGCTTGCGAGACGGTAGCTGCGATGCTCGGGCGCGATTACGTCGCCCAGGTCGAACGGCTTGGACACATGGCGCCCGTCTCCGTGTTCGGTCGCCAGTGGGAACCCGGCGGAATCGTGACGTGGCTCGTGCCACTCGTGCTCATCGGAGCGGGAGTGCTGCTGTTCGCGATCGCAAGGCGGCGCGTGCGCGGTCTCGTGGGCCGTACTGACGACGATGACGGCGCCGTTGCAGGTGGACCACCCAGCGAGCCGACCGTCGAACCGGCGGCGCCCGCCGTACCGCTCGGCCGACCGACGGACGCGAAGACATGACGACGACCGCGCTCGAACTCGTCGACCTCCACAAGCACTTCGGACCGGCGGCGATCATCCGCGGCGTGTCGCTCGAGGTCGCCGCCGAGGAGCGCCACGCCGTGATCGGACCGAACGGCGCGGGCAAGTCGACGTTGTTCCACCTCATCTCCGGACATTACCGGCCGAGCTCGGGATCGATCCGGCTCGGCGGCAGCGACATCTCCTCCCTGCCTCCCTACCGCATCAACCGCCTCGGCCTCGCGCGATCGTTCCAGATCACGAGCGTCTTCCCGAAGCTGTCGGTGTTCGAGAACCTTCGCATGGGGGTGCTGAGCCGCCACCACCTGCGGTTCACCCTCCACCGCGCGGTCGATCGGCTCGCCACGGTCAACGACGAGACGGCGGAGCTCATGGATCTCCTGCGCCTTTCGCACGTCCGCGATTCCGCCGCCGCGAACCTCGCCTATTCCGAGCAGCGGGCGCTCGAGATCGGCATGGCGCTCACGTCCAACCCGCGCATCCTGCTCCTCGACGAGCCGACCGCGGGAATGTCGCACCAGGAATCGAACTACATGGTCGATCTGGTCCGCCGCCTGACGGTCGGACGTACGCTCCTCGTCGTCGAGCACGACATGGACGTCGTGTTCTCCCTATGCGACCGCATCTCGGTGCTCGTGTACGGCGAGATCATCGCGTCCGGCACACCGGAAGCCATCCGTGGCGATCGCCGGGTGCAGGAAGCGTATCTCGGCACGGGGGCTGCCTGACATGCTGCTCGAGGTCCTTGGTCTGCACGCCCACTACGGCAAGAGCCACGTGCTCGACGGCGTGGACTTCGCTGTTCCCGACGCGCAGATCGTGACCATTCTCGGCCGCAACGGCTCTGGCCGGTCGACGCTGTTGAAGGCGATCATGGGACTCGTTCCGCCGAGCGCGGGCTCCGTCCGCTGCGGCGGGAAGGACATCGCGCGCCTCACGCCTTATCGCATCGCGCGCGGCGGCATCGCCTACGTTCCCGAGGAGCGGCTGGTGTTCGACAACCTGACGGTGGACGAGAACCTGGCCTCCGGAATGCTGGCGGGCGTGGCCGGAGCCCCGCGCTGGACCATCAAGCAGATGTACGACTACTTCCCTCGATTGCTGGAGCGCCGGTCGACCAAGGCGGGCTATCTCTCGGGCGGCGAGCAACAGATGCTCACCATCTGCCGCTCCCTGCTCGGCAACCCGCGGGTGATCATGATCGACGAGCCGACCGAGGGGCTGGCCCCGAAGATCGTCGAAGCCGTGAGCGAGGTCATCCTGGACATCCGCCGCCGCGGCGTCGGCGTCCTGCTGGTCGAGCAGAAGATGACGATCGCGCTGCGCATTGCGCAGCGCATCCTCATCATGGGACGCGGTCGCATACAGTTCGAAGGCACCCCGAGCGAGTTCGAAAGCAAGCCGGAGGTCCGGCAAGCATGGCTCGAAGTCGGTTGAGCTCAGTCGGCGGCGTCGCGCACCGTCCACGACGCCCTTCTCGCCGCCGCCACCCCTGGCTCGGCCGCTTCCGTCATGCGCGACACCTCGTGGACCCTGTTCCAGTTGTCGCGCAGGAACTGGCCGGCAAAATAGATGTGCTCGCGCATCAGGTCTTCGGCCCGGGCGCCGTTACGCCCAACGATCGCCCGCAGGATGCGCCGGTGATCTTCATGCGAACGCTCGATCACACCGAAATCGTGCCAGAGGATCAGCCGGTCGGACGCGAACGGAATCGTGTGCGCTTCGCGTACGAATCGCGGCACCCACTCGTTTCCGCTCGCCTCGATGATCGTGTCGTGGATCGTCACGTTCATCTGCCGGTACGGCGCATGGTCGCGGCTGCGCAGCCGCTTGTGGGCAAGGACCCGGTCCCCGATGGCGACCGCTTGCTCCAGCCGGGTGCGCTGCTCGACGGACAAACCCCGCTCGGCGGCGAGGCGACAGGCCAGGCCCTCCAAGGCCGCACGCACCTCGTACGCGGCCGCCACCTGATCGGGACCGAACGCCCTGACCAGGTAGCCGCGATTGGCCTGGTAATCGAGCAGCCCTTGCTCGGCAAGCGCACTAAGCGCGCTGCGGACCGGTGTACGGGAGACGTCGAGGCGCTCGGCAAGCGGGATTTCCTCCAGCCTCTCGCCGGCAGCCACGCTGCCTTCGAGAATCCATTGCCGGAGCGTCTGCGTCACGCTCTGGGCAAGCGTCGCCGATTTCGTGTGTTCACTCATCCGATCTTCTTGCGTTGCATCAAGGAGCGCGCCTTGACAGCCCACCGAATATGTATACATTCTAGCTTTGCCAACATCCGGACACAAGGTGTCCCGCTAAAGAGAGGTTCCCGTTGACTCGCTTGGCACTCATCACCGGCGCGGCCCGCGGCATCGGGGCGGCAGTGGCTACTCGGCTTGCCAAAGCAGGCTATCGCATTGCCGTGAGCGATCTCGACCTCGCCGCGTGTCGAAGCGTCGTCGATGCGCTTCCCGGTAGCGGCCACAACGCGTGGCGGCTCGACGTGACATCGGAAGCGGAAGTCGCCTCCGCGTTCGACGCGATCGAGGCCGCCGAGGGTCCGATATCGATACTGATCTGCAACGCGGGGCTGCTGATCTTGCGCAACGGCGAACGCCCGCTCGTTATCGACACCTCGCTCAAAGAGTGGGAGGCCACCCACGCGGTGAACACGACGGGAACGTTCCTGTGCGCTCGGGAGTACCTGCGGCGACGCACCGCCAAGCCGGTCGAGCACGGACGCATCGTCACTTTCTCGTCCTGCGCGGCTCAGCTCGGGGGCTACCGCTCCAGCGCCGCCTACATCTCGAGCAAGAGCGCGATCCTGGGCTTGACCAAGGCGCTTGCGCGGGAAGCCGCGCCGCTGCGCATCACCGCCAACGGCGTCGCACCCGGACTGATCGACACCGACATGCTGCGGCTGTCGATGCGCCCGGGGACCGAGTCGAGAGCGGCCGAAAACATACCACTCGGGCGGATAGGCAAGCCCGACGACATCGCGTCGATGATCGAGTTCCTGGTCTCGGAGGGGGCGGGCTACGTGACCGGCACGATGAACGACGTGAACGGCGGCTATCGCATGCAATGACTTGCTCTCATCGAGCAAACCTCAAGAGGAGGAATTACAGATGAATCGACACAGCTTGATTGGCGGCATCGCCGCCCTTGTCCTATCGACCGCGGTACAGACCGCGATGGCGCAGGAGCCGGGGATCACCGACAAGACCATCCGCATCGGCATGTTCTCGCCGTTGTCAGGCAATGCCATGGCCTACGGCTTCGACGTGGTGAACGCCGCGAAGATGTGGTACGACAAGGTCAACAAGGAAGGCGGCGTCAACGGCCGCCGCATCGAGATCGTGCTCGAGGACGACCGCTGCAACGCCAACGACCTGGTGGCCGCGGTGAAGAAGCTCGTCGAGCAGGACAAGGTCTTCCTGCTCAACGGCGGATCGTGCTCGGCCGCGGTGGTCGCGGCAGGCGAGTACATCGAGCGCGCACAGGTGCCGTTCATCATGCTGAACGCGTCGGGCGACGGCGTCATCTATCCGCCTTCGAAGTACATCTACGGCGCCTTCTCGATCACCCAGCGGGCGGTGGGCGGGACGATGGTGGCATTCGCCGCCGAGCATCTGAAAGGCAAGAAGATCGCCTACATCAATCACGACGACGCGTACGGCGCGTGGAACCTCGAGGCTGCGCAGTTCCAGGCGAAGAAGATGGGCGTGGAGCTCAGCGCTCAATCGGTGAGTCCCAACATCACCGACGTCACCGCGCCGATGCTCAAGGCGAAGGCGGCCAATCCCGACGTCATTCTGCTCACCACCTACGCGCGGCCGGCGGCGCTGCTGCTGAAGAAGGCGCACGAGCTCGGCATCACCAAGCCCATCGTGCTGGCCGTCAATGGCACGGCGGATCTCAAGCAGCTCGTAGAAAACGTGGGCAGCAAGGATGCCTTCAAGAACTTCTACATCCAGGACGTGCTGGCCGACATGCCCGGGGGCCCCAAGATCAAATGGGTCTACGACATGTACAAGCAGTCGTACCCGGATCTCGCCGCCAAGCCAGGCCATCCCCAGACCTACATGCCGTACGGGATCCCCCCCGCGATGGCGGTGGTGAACGCGCTCAAGGCCGCCGGGCCGAACCCGACACGCGAGAAAGTCCTGCAGGCGCTGTCGACGATGAAGTTCGACTCGGGTGTAATGGCCGGGCCGATCGAATTCTCGGCCACCGATCATGCGGGACAGGAGTCCGCGATCTTCATGAAGTTCGACGGCAGCAACATGAGCCTGGTCCCCGGCTCGTTCAAGAGCCAGTGGGCCTACCAGCCCAAGTCGTAGCTCGCTTACCAGAGCCCGGCGCGTCACGGCGACAATCGAATTCCGTCGCCGTGATGCCGCCGCCCGGAACCATGCCAGCGCCTTTTGCATCGATCCGATAGATGAGCGCGTCCGACGTGTGGTTGTTCCTGCAGCAGGGCATCCTGTCCGGGATGGTGACCGGCAGCGTCTATTCGCTGCTGGCGATCGCGATCGTCATCATCTTCAAGACGACCGACGTGCCGAACTTCTCGCAGGGCGAGATTTTCATGGGCGCCGCCTACGTCGCGCTCCTTCTCGTCGTGCTGGCGCAGTGGCCGTACTTCGCCGTGATCCCGATCACCCTGGTCGTGGTCGCCGCGGCGTCCGCGCTGTTCCAGAAGGTGGTGCTGCAGCGTGCGGCGGCTTCGCGCGCGATCGGCGTGCAGCTCGTGATCGCGACCCTTGGATTCGCGTACCTGTTAAAAGGGCTCGTTCGCCGCACCGGTCTCGGCGACACGCCGCGGTCGCTGCCGGCGATGGTGCCTACCGGCTCGATCACCATCGGCGACGCTTCACTCACCCTGCTCGATGTCGCGATCTTCGGCACCTCGGTGGTCTTCATGGTGCTGCTGTTCGCGATGTTCGGCTATACGCGCATGGGCCGGGCGATGCGCGCTGCCGGGATGAATCCGCGGGCCGCGCAACTCGTAGGCGTGAACCTCTCGCGCATCCATATGCTGATCTGGGCGCTCTCCGGGCTGGTCTCCGCGGTTGCCGCCCTTCTGATCGCGCCGAAGCTGCTGATCACACCCGATATCGCCCACGTCGCGATCCTGGCCTTCGCGGCGGCGATCGTCGGCGGATTCACCAGCCTCCCCGGAGCGGTGCTCGGCGGCTTCATCATCGGTATCGCCGAGAACCTCGTCGGCCTGTTCATCTCCACCAACGCGATCGTCGTGGCGCCGTTCGTCGCGATCATGGTGGTGCTGATCGTGCGGCCGCAGGGCATCCTTGGCGGCAAGCTGCAAGTGAAGAAGGTCTGATGCGACGCAATCTGCTGCTCATCGTCCTCCTGGTCGCCGCCTTGGCGGTGTTGCCGCTGCTGGTCAGCGGCTACATCCTGTACATCGCCAACTTGCTGATGGTCTTCGTCGTCCTCGCGCTCGGAATGCACCTGGTCATCGGCGAAGCGGGACAGTTCGCACTGTCGCACGCCGCGTTCTACGGGATGGGAATCTACGCCGCCGGGCTGATCAACAACGCCTGGCACCCGCCGTTCGTGCTTTCGATCCTCGTCGGCGCGCTCATCGCGGGCATCCTCGGGTACCTGATCGGCATGGTCGCG
>JADLEZ010000136.1 GCA_020845855.1 Burkholderiales bacterium | reverse complement strand
TTGCCGGCAAGATCGAAGCGGCGCGAGTGATAGCCGCAGCGGATCTCGCGCGCCCGGCAGGGTGCGGCCACCAGCAGGTTGGCGCGATGCGTGCACACGTTGGACAGGCAGCGCAGCGTGCCCGCGCCGTCGCGCGCGAGCAGCAGCGGCTCGTCCAGAAGTCCGGGCAGCAGCGTGCACGGCGCGAGCGAGCCAGGCGAGGCCACGTCGCGCAGATCGCCGAGCCATTGCCACGTGTGCGTGAACACGCGCTCGCGGGTTGCCGCGTACGCCGCCGGGTCGGTGTAGAACACAGGGTCCGGCGTGCATGCGCGGGCGATGTCCGGATCGATCACGAGCTTCATCGCGTGCATGCTAGCGGGGTGTCGCGGCCACGTCGACCGGCGTATGCTTGGCCGGATGAAAGCGATCGCCGCTGCCTTCTTGCCTGTCACTGGCGCGTCGCGGGCGAGGGGCCCGCAATGGGGTCACCGAGCGAATGCGGCCGTGATGTGCGCACCGCGGTAGACCCCTCACCCCGTCCCTCTCCCCGCACGCGGGGAGAGGGAGAGCAAGCGAGGCGTCCGGGCGCCAGCGAGGAAGGCGCGAAGGCCGCGTCGCCGCGCGCTCGCATGGTTGCCTGCGCGTTGGCCTGCCTGATCGTTGCCGCCTGCGCTGCTCCGCCGTCGCCCGAGCCCACGATGGTGCTGCCGGCGCCGCTGCCGGCGATCTCGCTTCCCGCGCCCGTGTGCCCGCAGTGCATCGACCAGAGCCAGGAGATCGCGCGCCTGCGCGAGGACCTCGCCAGCCGCGAGGCGGAGCTCAAGGACCTGCGTTCCAGCCAGCGCGAGCAGGTGAAAATGATCCAGGAGACGACGCGCGAAGCCACGCGCGCCAAGGCGAAGCTGCGCCGGCTCGCGACGCAAGCGGACGCGGCATCGTATCTCGCGGAAGTGGAGGTGGCGCTCGCGGCGCTGCGCGCCACGCTGCCCGGGGCGCCGCCACCGATGCTCGTGCTTGCGCAGGGTCTGCTCGACGCGGCCGCCGCGCCGTTCCGGGAAGGCGACTACGGCGCGGCGATGGACCGTACAGCACAGGCTGAGCAACTGGTCAGCGTCGTGGCAGACCAGTTGCCGCGAGCGGGGCGCGCGCGTGTCCCGGGCGAGGTTGCACTGTCGGTCACGATCCCGCTGCGGGTCGTGGCCGACACCCACCTGCGCCGCGAGCCCGCCGCGAAGGCCGCGCTGGTCGCGTCCGTGAAAAAGGACAGCCCGGTCACCGCACAGGCGTACAAGGGCGGCTGGATGCGCGTAGCGATCGAGGATGGCCGCATCGGCTGGATGAGCCAGGCGCAGCTCGGCGCGCGCTAGACAGACTAGAAGATGTACGACCGATGCCGGCAGACAGCGAAGGCGGTCAACTCGCACGCGCGCGTTACTGAACGGCGCGCGTCAGCGCGCTCTGATCGACGCGCTTCGCTGCCCTTACCGCGTGCGCGGCGCAGGGCCGCCCCAAGCCGCGTGCGGAAGCATCACCGGGCGCAAATCGGTCAGCCCGGGCGACGCGAGCGGCGAGGCCCGAAGGGCGGCGAGCAAGCGCGAGTCGGCGCCGTGAGGCGACACACTGTCGCTTGTTCTCAGTAGTCTCGGTCAAGGAGCCGAGGCGAGAGCGGCCGCGGACAAGCGATTTGCGCACGACGCAACTACATCGCGCTTTGCACGCGATTGCCGCCGGCGCGTCTCGCCTCGTGCAGCGCGTGATCGGCGCGAAACAGGATCGAGTCCGCATCCTCGTCGTGTTCGCGGCTTTGGGCGACACCGATGCTGACGGTGGTCACGACCGCGGCATTCGCGGCGCTGAACTCCGGCGCATCGATCAGCGCGCGGATGCGCGCGGCAACGTCCATCGCATCGTCGAACGGCACGTCGCCCAGCATCGCGACGAAGCGCTCGCCGCCGAAGCGCGCGACCTGGCCGTCCTCGGGTAGCGCCTGCTTCACCATCGCGGCGACCCTGACCAGCACCTCGTCGCCCGCGGGCAGGCCGTAGTCGTCGTTGATGCGGTCGAGGTTGTCGATCGCGAGCATGATCAATGCGAACGGGATGCGGTCGCGCCGGAAGCGCGCGAAGCCCTCGACCAGTATCGCATCGAGCTTCTTGCGGTTGAACAGGCCCGTGAGGCTGTCGGTGGTGGCGAGCGTCTCGAGCGCCACGTTCTGCCGCCGCAACGCCTCGTTGGCAGCCGTAAGCTCGGCTTGGCTCGTGCGCAGGCGTTCGGTCATCGTGGCGAACGCGCGCGTCAGGCGCCCGATCTCGTCCTTGGTCTCGTCGTGCAGGGTGACCGCGAGGTCGCCTTGCGCCACCCGGCCGGCGGCCGTGGTGAGGGCGCGCAGCGGGGCCACGATCGAGCGTCCCATCCAGTAGCCGACGAGCCCGACCAGGACCGTGAGCCCAATCACGATCGCGACGTACTTCTCGAGGAGATCGACCCACGCGGCGAACACCTCGGCGCGCTCGCGCTGCGCGACCACGACCAGCGGCAACGCCGCCGGGGTGGTGGCGAATGCGAGCGACGCTTGGCCGCGGAAGTCAGTGTAGGCGATCGGCTCGCCCGATTGGCCGCGCAGGCGCAGGAGCACCTCGGGATCGACCCGCGACAGCACGCTCACGGGTCCCTTGGTGCTGATCAGCGGCGTGCCGTCGGTCGCCATGACTACCACCTCCGCCGGCGAGCCGGTGACCACGCTGCGCAGGCGCGGCTCGGCATGCCGCAGGTCGAGCACCGCGAGCAGCGCGCCGAGCAACTCGTTGCGCGGCGAGAGCACGGGAACCGCGACGGTCACGCTCGGCGCGGCGTGCGCCTCGTCCCAGTGCGGCGGCTCGACGACGACCCCGTTGGCGAGCGAGGCCGCCGGCCACGTCGCCGGCAGCGGCGCGGCGGCCGGCGTCGCGGCGCTGCTCGCGATCACCCGCCCGTCGGCGTCGCGCAGCGTGAGCTCCAGCAGCGGCTCGAGCTTGCGTTGCACGGTCGCAAGATACAGCGCGAGCTCCGGTGCGCCGATGCGTACCGCCCCGGGGCGGGACGAATCGACGCCCAACCCGTCGACCAGCGTGTAAGCGGCGGATAGCGTGCGCAGGTCGTACCCCCGCTCGCGCAGCCACGACGTGAGCTCGGTGCTCGCATCCTTCGAAAGCGAGCGCAACTCGTACTCGACATTGCGGCTGATGACGTCCTGGTAACCGGCAAACGAGACGATGCCGAGGCCGATCGAAGGAACGAGGGTGGCGAGCAGCGCGAACGCGAGGATGTTGCTGTTGAGGCTCTTCAACGTCGGGCCCGGTTAGATGCGCCGGCGCGGCGCGCCCGCCCGATTATAGTCGCGGGCCGCCAGCGGTCCCGCGGGGCGGCGCGGGCGGCCGACAGCGGCCATTTGTCGTCCACATTTGTCGTCCACGATGGGTGCCTGGTATCTCATTTGCTTCTGGTGGCGCATGGACAAGGCGCCCCTGTCGCTCGAACTGGTTCCGATGGACCCGGCGGATAGCCCGGCGGAGCCCGCGCCCGCGGCACCGGCTGTGCCGTCACGCCCGGAGGCCGCGGCTGAAATGGCCCTCGACTCGATCGAGATCCTGCCGGTCGAACGGCCCGTTCCGATCGCCAAGGGCACCGGCGCCAAGCTGGATCCGTATGCCGCGCAAGCGGCGCGCGAGTACGCGGAAGGGCACATCGACACGCCGCTGTGGAATCGCGCGATGACGCAGGCCAACGGGGACAAGACTGCCGCGGCGGCCATCTACGTGCGCTCCCGCGCCACCGCTTTGCGTCTGTTCGTGCGCCATCCCGATCCGCGCCAGGAAGCGCGCCCGCGCGGGCCCGCGCCGACGGACGGGCCGCGGGTCGAGCCGGGCACGCTGTTCGCACGTTACCGGACGCCGATCATCGTCGCTACCCTGTGCGTGCTGGCGATCGGCGGCGCCATCTTCGCCTTTACCCGCGCAAGCACGCCGCCGTCGCCCGTCGTGGCCGCCGCACCGGCCGTGGCGGCGAAATCGGCTGGCAATACCAAGGCCCAGGCGCCTGCGCCCACGCCGCCCGGTCCCGACCTGTCAAGGAAGGTCCAGGAACTGCGCGACGCCGGCAACTGGAACCTCATGGTGCTCTACGCGGTGGAGTGGACCCGCAAGGACCCGGACAATGCCGCCGCCTGGGATGCGCTGCGCTTCGGCTACCTGCGGCTCAAGCAATACGATGACGCGGCCAGCGCCGCGAGCAAGGCGACACAGCTCGCGCCCAACGAGCCGAAGCTGTGGCGCTCGCTCGCCGAGGTCCACGTCGAGCGCGACGATCCTGTCCAGGCGCTCGCCGCATTCGAGGAGGCGGCGGCACGCAACGACCACGACCTCGACAGCCTGTACCAGGTGGGCTTGCTCAGCGCGCGTCTTGGTCGGCCGCAGGCTGCGCGTGCCGCGTTCGACCGGGCCCTGGCCGCAAAGCCGGGCGATGCCGTGGCGCAGTGCCTGCGCACGGCCGTGGCGCAGATGCCGCCGGCCCGTGACACCTACACCATGGCGGTGCAGATCCGCCAGATCGACAACCGCTGCCACGGCCGCGGCTGAGGCTGTAGGCAACGCGTTTCCCGTCACTGAAAGCCGGGGTAACATCAGCGCTCCCCAAAAAGCCACACGCGGCTGTAACTGGCAGCGCTCGCCTTGCACTTTCAACTGCGGGACCCCGACCGCACGATCCTGCACCGCGCGCTGCGCGTGGCGATCGTGCTGCCGCCGCTCCTGTGGTTCGGCCTGCACGTGCTCCACGACACGCAGTTCGCGCTGGTCGCTGCGTTCGGCTCGTTCGCGGCCCTCGGGATGGCGGACTTCACCGGGCCGCGGCGCTCGCGCCTTGTCGCGTACCTCGTGCTCGCCGCGTTCGGCACGGCGTTCGTGGCGATCGGCACCGCGCTGTCGAACACGCTGTGGCCGGCGGTGGCCGCCATGCTCGCGGCGGGGACCGCCGTACAGTTCGCGATGGCGCTCGGGGGTCAGGCAGCGCTCGGCAACAATGCCGGCATCCTCGCCTTCGTGGTCGCGGTGATGGTCCCGGCGCCCGACGGCGCGATCGCCTCGCGCATCGCCGGCTGGCTGGTCGCCCTCGCGTGCTCGGCGCTGGTGGCATCGCTCCTGTGGCCGCGGCACGAGCGCCGCGAGCTGTATGGACGACTGGCCGACGCCTGCGCGGCGCTGGCGGCAGTAACCCACGCTGCCGCGAGCGCGCAGGACGCCGCCGGGAAGCTCGACGCCGCGAACGCCGCCATCGCCGCCGTGCGCGGCGTGCAAAGCGCACTCGGCTTTCGCCAGATCGGGCCGCCTGGCCATCAGCGTGCGCTGCTCGGAATCATCGACACGCTGTCGCAGTCGTGGCGCTTCGCGCGGATGCTCGACCCGACGGCGGTCGCGAGCGAGGCTGACCGCCGTCTTGCCGGGTCCGTTGCCGATACGCTGCAGGCCGTCGCCGAGGTGATGCGCGTGTGCGCCGCCGGCCACGATGACTACGTGATTCCGAAGGTCGAGGCGCTGATCGCCGCGCGGCGCGCGCACCGGGAACTCCTCGATCGCGGGGGCCATGACGCGCTGGCCGCGCAAGATTCGGGTGCGGCGCTGGTCGGCGTGTTCGCGAACGCGTTCCCGCTGCGCGTGCTGTCGTACATTACGCTCGGCATGGCGGTCGACGCGCTGGTGATCACCGGCCACCCGGTTCCGATCGACGACGACTTCGCGGTGAGCGAGCCGACCGCGCCGCTCGGCACGTGGCAGCACGCGGCGGACGTCCTCGCGCCGCACCTGTCGCCGAAGTCGGTGTGGCTGCACAACAGCCTGCGCGCGGGTGTCGCGCTCGCGCTTGCGGTGCTGGTCGCGAAGCTCGGCGACGTCGGCCACGCGTTCTGGGTGGTGCTGGCCACGCTTTCCATCTTGCGCTCGAACGTCGCGACCACCGGCTCGACCGTGGTGAGCGCGCTGGCCGGCACCTTTGCCGGCTTTGTCCTGGCCACGATCGCGCTCGCCGTAATGGGCGACAACCCGCTGGCGCTGTGGATCACGCTGCCCGTGGCCGTGTTCCTCGCGGGCTACGCGCCCTACGCGATCTCGTTCGGGGCGGGCCAGGCGATGTTCGCGCTCCTCGTGGTCGAGCTCTTCAATCTCATTTCTCCGGAGGGCTGGGTGGTCGGCGCCGCGCGCGTGGAGGCGGTGGCCATCGGTGCGGCGGTCGCGCTCGTCGCCTCGCTGATCATGTGGCCCAAGGGGGCCACCCTTGCGCTGCGCGAGGAGGTCGCGGCGCATGTCCGAGCGGCCACGCGCTTCGTCGAGGCGGCATTCCACGCGCTGGTCGGACGCAGCGACGCGGTGAAGGCCGATGCGGAGCGGGCAGAAGCGCTGGCGGTGCGCCATCGCGTCGACGAAGCGCTCGCGGCTTACATCGGCGAGCGCAGCGCGAAGCACGTGCCGCTTGCGACATGGGGCTGGCTGGCGCGGTTGCCGGTCGTGACGCGCGGCGCCGGCGACGCCGCGCTGGCGATGCACCGCTCGGGATTCATGAAGATGATGGACGGCGAGCCCGGCCGCCTGTTCGACGAAGCGCTGTGCGCGGTCTGCGCGGCCTACGGCGAGCTCGCCGATCGTCTCGATGATCCCCAGCGCGCCGCCGATCCCGCGTTGCGCGAGGCCGTGGCCGACCTCGACATGATCGACGGGGCCGGTCGCCGCCGCGCCGCGATCCTCGCCGCCGCCGAGGCCCAGGTGAACACGCGGCACGACGACCCGGACATCGTCGAACGCGTGATGGCGATCATGTGGGGCCTGGGTTGGCTCGGCTATCTCGCGCACCTGCGGGTCGCGGCAGACGCGCCGCTCGCGGAAGTGGCGAAGGGCGCGGACGTGCCGTGGTGGCGCTGAGAACTCGGATTCTTCCCGGGTATATCGGGGCGGTTCATTGACAGCCCCGCGGGGTGCTGTGTAGCGTCACGCATGCTTCCCGATTGGTGGTTGCACTTCTCCGGGTCGACCGGCTCGGCGTACCTCGCGCCGTGGAGCAACGCCGACGTCGCGGCGGTATCCCTGCTGGTATTCACCGTGGGTTTTGCGCTGGCCGCGGTGTTCGCCGCGATGTGGCTGCTCGACGTGGCGTTCGCGGCGCTGGTCGCCGGCGGCATCCTGGTGACGTGGCCGGCGATGGTCGTGCTCAGCATCGCGGCCCTGCTGGTCACGCTCATGGTGAGCTTCCTGCACAAGTGGCTCGCGCCCGAGCGGCAGGCGCGCATCGAACGGCAGGCGGACGCGATCGCCGCGCCGGCGGTGGCCGATTTCGAGCGCGATCTCGGCAAGCGCTGATGGACGCGCTCGCCACACTCCTCGCCTACTGGCACACCGCGATGGCAGCGATCGACAGCATCGCCATGACCATCGCGCTGGTGCTGCTCGCGTGCATCATGGCCGCGGCCGGTGGTTTCGGCGGCTCGCGCATGCGGCTGTACGGCGCGGTGGTCGGCGCCATGATTATGAACGCCGTGATCAAGGCGGAGGGAGGCGGCTTCGCCGCGGCATTGGCGGCGGCGGTGTTGGTGGCCGCGCTCGCGTTCGCGATGGGAACGCTGCCGTTCCTCGTGTACCTGCTGAGGAGGGCGCGCCGGTAGGTCGACTTGCCGTCACGCCTTCTTCGCCGGCTGCGGCGGCAATCTCCGCCCGGTGAGCGGTGTGTCGTAACCCTCGAGCCGCAGCCAACCGTTGAACCGGTCGCCGTTGATGTTGCCGCGGATCGAGCGCAGCGTGCCGTCGACGTTGTAGAACGAGAACGCGATCTCGTTTCCCTTGAGCGTGGTCCCCAGCATCGGCGCCTGCTTGCCCTTGACGGTGACGTTGCCGCCCACGCGCTGGAACGCCTGCACGAGGTCGACCGTGCCTTGCCAGCCGGCGCCGCCTTCGTTCAGCTGCCAGCGGCCGGCGACCTGCGCCGGGACGATCCACAGATAGCCCGTCCGCTCGCCTTCGTGGAGGACTTCGTCGGGCTCCCACTCGCGCATGTTGAACGCGTGCGACACGACGCGCGTGCCCGGCTTCATCTTGAGGAGCTGCGGGCGCAGCTTGAGGTTCAAATCGGGCAGGAGGTACATCGTGACTACGGTGGCTTCCGAGAAATCGTTCTTGAAGATGTCGCCCGCGATGATCTTTACCTTGTCGGCCACACCCGCTCGCTGCGCGTTGCGGGTGGCAAGCGCCGCCATGTCCGGGTTGTACTCGATGCCCACCGCGCGCGCCTTGAAGTCGCGCGCCGCCGCGATGGGAATCTTGCCGTCGCCCGATCCCAGGTCGTAGACGATGTCGGCGTCGGTCGTTTTCGCGGCCTGCAGCATCTTCGTGACGAGCGCGTCGGGTGTGGGCACCCAGATTACGTCCTTGCCGACCTGGCCGACGTTGGGGCGGTACTGCTCGTCGCCGTATTCGGGTGCGGCGTCGTTGGCCTGCGCGGCGGCGGCGGACAGAAGGCCGCACAGGAGCAGGGCGAGGATACGGGGCATGTGAACCTCCGCGAGGGAACGGGACGGGAAAGCGCGCATTGTACGGGTTACGTAGCTGCCGGCGCGCGGGCCTGCTTGCGGGCGTGCCGCGGGGCGCTCCCCGCGAGGAAGTACGCGGCGACGCCCAGCCCCGCGACCGCGAGTCCGGCGATGGCCGCGATCCAGTAACCCGCGCACGGCGAGCGGTGTGGCGAGCCCGAGCGCGGGCAGGTCGAGCGCGTCGGTCAGCCCGATCACGTAGATGTCGAGGGCGAGCCGGCGCGTTGCTTGGACGCCGGATGCCACCCTCTCGTGGTTCGGTACAATCCTCGCTCGACCCACAGCCGGAGGAACCCCACATGACGATCTCGATGTACGCCGTCAGCATTCCCCGCTTCATCCACACGCTGGGCCAGCTCAACGCCATCCTCGACAAGGCGATCGCGTACGAGCAGGCGAAGAAGATCGATCCGTCGGTGTTGCCGTCGGCGCGCCTCGCGCCCGACATGCTGCCGTTCACGAGCCAGGTGCAGATCGCGTGCGATGCCGCCAAGGGTGTCGCGTGCCGGCTGTCCGGCGTGGACAATCCGGTGTTCGAGGACAACGAGAAGACGCTCGCCGACCTCAGGGCGCGTGTCGACAAGACGCTCCGGTTCCTCGAGACCATCAAGCCGCCGCAGATCGACGGCACCGAAGATAAGGAGCTGACCGTCAAGGTTGCCGGCAACGACATGAAGCTCGGCGGCATGCAGTTCCTGCTTGGGCGCGCCATCCCGAACTTCTACTTCCACGTCACGACCGCCTACGACATCCTGCGCCACAACGGCCTCGATGTCGGCAAGCGCGACTACCTGGGTCCCGCCTGAGGGAAGGTGAAACACGCCGGGCTGCATGCGTGTGCGTTACAACGCGTGCGTGCCATCGCTCGCGCGACCTGTCGGAGGAATTTACTGCGAGGCGTTTGCGGTATCCGAGCGATGACTGCAACTCATTCATCCGGCGGCAGTTTTCGGCGCCCGGGAACGCATCTTGCGGCGATGGAAGGCGCAGGACTCGTTCTACACAGGCAGACACAGGGGAGACTTCGATCGTGGGGCAGGACAACGACCCGTTCCGTCCGGCCGAGTCCTATCGGCCCGATACCGCGAAGTTCGCGCGCTTGAGCACGTCGAGGCAGATCACGCTCCTCGCCATCCGGCGCGCGCAGCTCAGCAGTCGTGTCGCAGTCGCGCGCCGCGTGGGCGCCGGCCGGCAGCGAAGCGGCGCGAAGGAGTAGGCAGAAGGGGCGCCAGCGCAACCGAACGCCCGGAGCTCGCTCCGCTGCGAGCAGTGGCGTGGATCGCGCGAGGGTGATCCGTCAGCAGGCCACGCGGTCGCGGCCTTGGCGCTTCGCCCGGTACAGCGCGCTGCCCGCGCGCGCAAAGGTCTGCTCGACGTCTTCCTTGGGCTCGTACTGCGCGACGCCGATCGACACCGTCAGCGCGCCCAGCGAAGGCGCGAGCTGTAATTCCAGCGTGCTGACCCGCCCGCGCAGCCGCTCGGCGTCGGCAAGCGCGCCCGCCAGCGAGGTTCGCGGCATGATATGGACGAACTCCGCGCCGCCGTAGCGCCCGAAGAAATCGGACGAACGCATGCCGGCCTCGACGGTACGCGCGAAAGTCTGCAGTACGCGGTCGCCGGTGAGGTGGTCGAACTCGTCGTTGCGGCGTTCGAAGCCATCGATGTCGATGATGCAGATCGCGAACGATTCGCCGGTCGCGTCCGCGTGCTGCTTGGCGTCGTGCATCGCGGCTACGACGGCTCGCCGGTTGTACACGCCGGTGAGGTCGTCGCGTCGTGCGGCCTTCTCGACGTCCGGCAAGCGCAGGGGCGCGACATCGAGCCGCTTCTGCAGGCGTTGCAAATGACCCTGCAGGGTGAGGATCCAGGGAAACGTCACGGACATGACCAGGCATTGCAGCAGGTCGAGCAAGAGCGTGTCGCCGTCGCGGGTGTGCACGTAGCGCCGCCACGACAGCGCCGCGTACAGGACCAGCGCGATCGCGCCCAGGATCGCGATCTTGCCGCTGTCGCGGCGGAGCATCCCGAACATGACGGCCACAAAGAAGAAGGCGCCGAATACGATTCGAGTGTCTGGAGCTCTGTACACGACAAATAGCATCGTGGCAGTGGCCGCCACAAACTGCCAGCCGGTCAGGCTCGGGTCGGAGGACTGCAGGTTTACCCGGGTCCGAAAGGCGAGGTAGAAGCCGAGGATGAACGAAAAGACGCAGGTGGAAGCCTGCGTGAGCGTGGCCCGATCGAGCTTGCCGACCAGGTAGAACGCCATCAGCACTATCACGAACAGCCCCGAGAATATGCTCGCGAAGCCGAATCGGCGCAGTCGGAGTTGCTGCTCGCGCTCGACGGCGGTCCGATGATGCCCCCGCAATTGAAGAGCCGGTCCTTCGAGGGCTTCTCGCACGACGTTGCGTGGCGTCATGATGATTTCGCGGCGGCGGCCCGCCGGCGTTGGGCTGAGGTCGTAAGTCGAAAGGTACATCAAAGTTCGACCTTCGTTCCATATTGTGCTGTACAACTATGGTTTGATGTCAAGCCGACGTTTGCGCGGCCGACCGAACGGGCGTCCTGATCCGCCACGCTTCGACGCATGGCAATAGCCGCAGTTTTGGCCGGCTTTACCCGCGCGCACGCCGTATGATCGGATGCGAGATGTCCGACCCCACGACCTCGAGCGCTTCGTCGCCGCGCAAGCGCGCGACTTTTGCGATCGCGCTCGCCAGGTACTTTGACGGCGTTCCCGATCAAGCCACGCTCGGCCTCCTGCACTGAGCCGGAAGCGCCGAGGGCAATCCGGGGAACTTCGTGCTAGGTCAAGCGCTTCTGCCAGGCGTGAATACCACGCGCTACTTGCACGACATCCCGGCCGCAGCTTCCTTCGCCGGCAGCGTCACGTCGAACTCGAGCGCGAAGGACGTCTTGCCGCGGCTGCCGGTGATCCTGCCGGATAGGTTGCCGCCGGGTTTGACTTCGCCCGCGAGGCGCTCGACCTTGTAGTCCTTGCCCGCATCGAGCACGGTCTGCATGCCGGCGAGCGGCGCGCTCGCGTGGTTGGTGTTGAAGTCGATGGACTTGACCGCGCCGGGCGCCGCGGCCGGCTTGCCCCCGCCCGGGCAGAGCATGATCTGCACGAGCGTGCGCGGCTTGCCGCCCTTGCTCGCCTGCGCGTACGAGGACATCTGGAAGTCCTCGGCCTCCTGCGGTGCGATCGGCGCCTCGCTGAACCAGATCGCCACGCTGTTCTGTCCGGCGAGAAACGACACGGCGCAGTGCGTCGCGTTGAATCGCGCGCCTTCGAGCTGTCCCGAGGCGCTGCATCTGTTCTCGCGAGGGGATGCCGCCGCAAGCCGCGTCGG
This sequence comes from Burkholderiales bacterium, assembly GCA_020845855.1. GTDB lineage: Bacteria > Pseudomonadota > Gammaproteobacteria > Burkholderiales > Casimicrobiaceae > VBCG01. The sequence goes on along the minus strand of JADLEZ010000136.1, from coordinate 5,171 downwards.
CAGCGGCTGTCCCGGCTGCCAGGCCTCGGCCGCGGCCCGCGCCTGCGGCATCTCTGCGGGCGCGACCTGTCCCGCCATCCGGTCGCGCGCCGCCACGTACTCGGCGTTGCCGCCGCGCGCGGCGATCGCGTAGTTGGCGTAGGCGAGCGCGGGATCCTTGGCGACCCCCGCCTCGCCGTGCTCGTATGCAACGCCGAGCTTGAGTTGCGCGGGCGGGAATCCCTGCGCGGCGGCCTTGCGGAACCAGGAGAGCGCCTGCGCGGCGTCGCGCTTGACTCCCGCGCCCTTGGCGAACATGAGCCCCAGGTTGAACTGCGCCGTGGCGTTATCTTGCGCCGCGGCCTTCTGGAACCACGTCACGGCCTGGGCTTCGTCCTTCGGCACGCCGTCGCCGTTGCTGTACAGCACGCCCAACTCCTGCTGCGCCGAGCTGTTGCCGCCCGTGGCCGCCTTGCGGTACCACTCGATGCCCTGCGCCTTGCTCGCGGGAAAGCCCGCGCCGAACTCGTGCATGCGCCCGATGCGGTATTGCGCTTCCGGGTTGCCGCGCTCGGCCAGCGGCAGCAACTCCTTTCTCGCGGCCTCGTAGTCGCGCCGGGCGAGCGCGGACAAACCCTCCTCGAGGCCGGCAACGGCGCTCGCTGCGTGCAGCAGCCCGATCGCGAGCGCGGCCCACGCGGCAAGCCTCGCCATCCGCGCGGCGAGCGCTCGCGCCGCGATCACGTGATCGACGCCGCGTAGATGCTGCCGATCGCCCTGTCGAGCTCTCCGTTGAACTGCGGGTCCGTCTGCTGCGCGGTGAGCCCCTCGGTCAGCGCGCGCGAGAAGCTCGCGATCACGCCATGGTTGCGGGCGAGGATGGCGTCCGCCTCGTCGCGCGAGTAGCCGCCCGACAGCGCCACCACGCGCAAGACCTTCGGGTGCTCGACGAAGTCGGCATAGAAGTCGTCGACCGAGGGCAGCGTGAGCTTCAGCATCACCTGCTGGCCCGACGACAGGGCGCGAAGCTCGTTCACGATCGACGCTTTCAGCAGCTTCTCGGCGCCGGCCTTGTCCGGCGCGTGGATGTCGACCTCGGGCTCGACGATCGGCACCAAGTCGGCCGCGAGAATCTGCTTCGCGATCTGGAACTGCTGCCGGACCACGTCGTCGATGCCCTTCGCGTTCGCGTGCTTGATCACCGAGCGCATCTTGGTGCCGAACACGCCCTTGCTGCGCGCGCGGGCGAGGAGCGCATCGAGGCCCGGGATCGGCTTCATGACCTGCGTGCCGTTGGCCTCGTCGGCGAGTCCCTTGTCGACCTTGAGGAACGGGACGACCCGCTTCACGTTCCACAGGTAATCGGACGTGCCGCGACCTTCGACGTCGCGATCCATGGTCTGCTCGAACAGGATCGCACCCATGATGCGCTCGCCGGTGAACGCGGGGCTGGTCATGATGCGCGTGCGCATCTTGTGAATGAGGTCGAACATCTGCTGCTCGCCGGAGTAGGCGTCGGGCTTGATCCCGTACAGCGAGAGCGCTTTCGGCGTGCTCCCGCCGCTTTGGTCGAGTGCTGCGATGAAACCCTTGGCGGACCTGGCCCTTTCGTGCATTTGCGGATTCATGGCGTTCTCCATTGGGATGGATGCGAGGGTATTCTAACGAGGGCTGCCTGCTTTGTCCGGGACGAGGCGCGCGCCCCAGGCGACCAGCCCTGCCGCCAGCACGACGCAGTACAGCGCCGTGGTCAGCGACGTCGCGGTGGCGATGCTGCCGATCAGCGGCGGCCCGACGATGAAGCCGCTGTAGCCGATCGTGGTGACGGAGGCGATGGCCGCCGCGCGGCTCACGCCCGGCACGCGGGTAGCTGCGTTGAACAGAATGGGCGCGATCGGCGCGAGGCCCGCGCCGGTGAGCGCCAGGCCGACGAAGCTGAGCCACGGGATTGCTGCGAGCAGGACGACCGCCATCGCGACCGCCGCGACGATCGCGCCGATTCCGAGCACCGCCCGCTCGGAGAAGCGCGCGCGCAGGGCGTCGCCGCCGAAGCGCGCGAGGGCCATCGCCGCGCAAAACGTGCCGTAGCCGAGTGCCGCGTACGCTTGCGCCATGCCGACGTCCTGCTTCAGATACAGCACGCTCCAGTCGTACAGGATGCCTTCCGCCGTCATGCCGGCGAAGACCAGTGCGCCGATCAGGAGCAGGGTGCCTTTGGGCCACGCGAAGTGCACGATGCTCTCGTCGTGGCTCGCGTGCGTCTCCAGCATGAAGCGCGAGCCGGCGTACGCGGTGAGCGCGACGCCGGCGCCGAGCACGAGCAGTTGCGCGCGCGGCGCCACACCCAGGTCGAGCAGCGCGAACGTCATCGCCGCACCGGCCATGCCGCCGACGCTGAACATGCCGTGCAGGTTGCTCATGATCGGGCGGCTGCCGAGGCTCTCGAGCTCGGAGCCTTCGGTGTTGATGGCCACGTCGAACAGGCTCATCGCGGCGCCGAAGACCAGCATGCCGGCGAGCAGTGCGGCGAAATCCGGGTACTCGAGCACCGACCCGAGCGCCGCGCCCATCGCGAGTCCCGACAGCGCGACCGTCTTGCGCGCGCCGAGCTTGCCCACGATCCGCCCCGCGATCAGGAGCGAGAGCACGGTACCGCCGGCCACACCCAGCAGGACGACCGCGAGCGTGGCTTCGGTCAGCGCGTAACGCGCGCTCACCGACGGGATGTGCGTACCCCACGTCCCGACCACGACGCCCAGCAGCAGGAACTGGAGGCGGGTCGCGCGCCGCGCCCGCGACAGGCCGGTCAAGTGCCGCAGAACGTGCGATAGCACGCCGTCAGCGCGGCGGGGGCCGGCTCGGCGAACGGCGCTTGCGCCGCCGACTCGAGGTAGGGCTGCTTGACTGCCGCGAGCAGGCGCTCGAACGGCGCGAGGTCGGCGTGGTCGGAGGCTGCGGCGAGCGCTTCCTCCACGCGGTGATTGCGCGCGATGACGAAGGGGTTGGCCATGCGCATCGCCTGCGGATCGGCGTCGTTTGCGCGCCAGCGGGCGAGCCATGGATCGAGCGCCCGCGGGTCGGCGAAGAGTGCGCGCAGCGGCGCTTCGTTGCCGCTCGCGGCGTCGGCCAGCCGCCGCCAACCCAGTGTGAAGTCGACGCGCTGGTCGTGCAGCAGTGCGAGCCAGTCGAAGGCGAGCGCGGCGTCGTCCGGTCCGGCCCGGCGCAGCCCGAGCTTGGCGCGCAATCCGCGCAACCGGTGCTCCTCGAACTGCGCGGAGAACGCCGACACGGCCTCGGTCGCCAGCGCCACCGCTTCGTCGACGTTGTCGGAAAGCAGCGGCAGGAGCGTCTCGGCGAAGCGCGCGAGGTTCCACGCCGCGACCGGCGGCTGGTTGCCGAAGGCGTAGCGCCCACGCTGGTCGATCGAGCTGAACACCGTTGCCGGATCGTAGGCTTCCAGGAACGCGCACGGGCCGTAGTCGATGGTCTCGCCCGAGATCGTCATGTTGTCGGTGTTCATCACGCCGTGGATGAAGCCCACGTTCATCCATTGCGCGATCAGCGCTGCCTGCCGCGCGACGACGTTGCGCAACAGGCCGAGGAACGGCTGCCCGGCATCCCGGAGGTCGGGATCGTGCCGCGCGATCGTGTACAGCGCGAGCCTGCGCAGCAGGTCGATCTCGCCGCGCGCGGCGTAGAACTGGAAGGTACCGACGCGCAGGTGGCTCGCCGCCACCCGCGTCAGCACGGCGCCGGGCAGGACTGTCTCGCGCTGCACGTCCTCGCCGGTCGCCGCGACCGCCAGCGCGCGGGTGGTGGCAATGCCGAGTGCGTGCATCGACTCGCTCACCAGCGCTTCGCGCAACATCGGGCCCACCGCGGCCTTGCCGTCGCCGCCGCGCGCGAACACGGTGCGGCCGGAGCCCTTGAAGGCGATGTCGCGACGCCGGCCGTGGCGGTCGACGATTTCTCCGAGCAGCAACGCACGGCCGTCGCCCAGTTGCGGGACGAAGCCGCCGAACTGGTGGCCGGCGTAGGCTTGCGCCAGCGGCTGCGCACCGGCAGGAACGATGTTGCCCGCGAAGATCGCGGCCTTCGTCGCGACGGCGAGCGATGCGAGGTTCAGGCGCAACTCGTCCGCGAGGGGCTCGTTCAGGAACAGCAGCCGGGGAGCGCGGACCGGGGTAGGAGGGCGCGCGACGTAGAACCCGGGCAGCTCACGCGCGAAGCTGTTGTCGAACGGGAAGGCGACGGCGGCGGTTTCGAGGGTCGTTGCGGCGGTCATGGCGGCATTCTATCGCCGTGGCAGGGCTCGCCTTGCGCGGGGAAGCGCAAGCGTGCCTAATACGTCCTGGTACGGCCTCCTCTTGGAACGACGATGGGCATCCGCTACGAAGACATGAACGACGGTGTGCGGCGCATCCACCTGTCCGGGCGCCTCGACACCGTCGGCAGCGAACAGATCGCCGACGAGCTTGCGCGACTCGCGGGTTCGGCCGGGCGCGGTGTGGTCGTGCACCTGTCCGAGGTCACGTTCCTGTCGTCCATGGGCATTCGTGCGCTGATCGCCGCTGCCAAGGTCGTGCAGGCCGCGGGCGGCCGCATGGCGCTGCACGTCGACGGCAGCGACGTGGTCGTGCGCACCCTCGAGGCGACCGGCATCGACGAGCTCATACCGGTTTTCGACGACGAGGACGAGGCCGAGGCAGCGGTGCGCGGCTAGCTTCGCCGCGAGTGCGGGCCGCGCCATGCGAAAGCGCGTGGAACTCGTGATTCGTGCGGACGTGTGGGACGCGCGCCGCGCGAGCCAGTGGCTCGAAGTCACCGCCGTGGCGCACGGCGTTCCGGTCGAGCAGCGGGTGCGCCTCGATCACTGCCTCGACGAAGCGCTGGCCAACGTCATCAAGCACGGCGGCGCGACCGCGTCGGCCGCGGCCGTGGTGCTCGCGTTCGGCGTGCGCCGCGGCAAGGGCGTGTGCGCCGCCGAGCTCCTGGTGGTCGACGCGGGAGAGGCCTTCGATCCGTCGGTCCTTCCCGACGCGCCGATGCGCAAGCCGCGCAACCTCGCGGAAGCCGACGTCGGCGGACTTGGCCTCGTCATGATCCGCAACTTCTCGGACGATTTGCGCTACCGCCGCAGCGGCGGCCGCAACCATCTCACGATCACCGTGAGCTGGACGGAGGCGACATGA
>JADLEZ010000135.1 GCA_020845855.1 Burkholderiales bacterium | reverse complement strand
TGCGGGCTATCGCGCGATCGCGTACGACCGGCGCGGCTTCGGCGACACGCTGCATGCCGACGAGCCGTACTCGCACGTGGACGATCTTTGGGCCGTGCTGGACGGTCTCGCGCCGCGCGCGCCCGCCGTGCTGGTCGGCTGTTCGCAGGGTGGACGTATCGCGCTCGACGCCGCGCTGGCGAAACCCGCGCGCGTGCGCGCGCTGGTGCTCGTCGCGCCCGCGGTGAGCGGCGCTCCGGAAATCGAGGAGGTGCCGCCCGCGATCAAGGCATGGATCGCGCGCATGGAAGCGGCGGAAGCCGCCGCCGACGTCGACCGCATCAACGCGCTCGAGGCGCATGCGTGGCTGGACGGTCCGCTTGCACCGGAGGGGCGCGTGGCCGGCGCCGTGCGCGAGCTGTTCCTCGACATGAACGAGCTCGCGTTACGCGCCGAGCCGCGGGGCTCGGAAGTACCCCCGCCAGCCGCGTACGACCGGGTCGGGGCGATCGCCATGCCTGCACTCGTGATGTGGGGCGACCTCGACTTTCCGCAGATCGCGCGCCGCTGCGAGTACCTCGCGGCGCGCATTTCCGGCGCGCGCACGCATCGCTTCCCGAACGCCGCCCACCTGCCCAATCTCGAGGATGCGCGGGGTTTCAACGACGCCTTGCTCGGGTTCCTGAAGGAAATTGGGGTCAGACACTAATTTCCGTTGAAGCTGTGCGCAACGCGGCGTGGAAGTCGGGGAAATTAGTGTCTGACCCCAATTTCCTCCGCCGGAGCGCGCGCGTGGAGGTCCACGCTCACGACGCGCGCCCCGAGCATGCGCACGCTGCCGCGGCGGCGGTCGTGGCCGGTGTCGCTGTAGTCGAAGCGGTACACGCGCGCGAGGCGCAGCCGGCCTTCTTCGTCGCGTCCCGGCCGCAGGCGGTCGAGCGCGACGGTGTCATCGAGGAACAGCAGGCCTTCGGCACGACAGGCCGGGCGGATCGCCGCGTTCGCGGCCTCGCGCGCCTGCAGGCTGTCCCACAGGAACCAGCCCGCCGCGGCGAGCAACGCGATCACGGCGAGCTCGATCATCGTTGCGATGATACCGCCGGCGGCTCTCCCGAGGCCGGTGCCCTATACTTACCGGTTCCGCGCCGAGCTCCGCCATGCAGTTCACCCTCAACGAGAACTCGCTTTTCGCCATCCTGCTGCGCTCGCGGTGGTGGATCAGCATCGGCATCGGCGCCGGCCTCAGCGCGGTTGCCGTGGTGCTGCTGCCGGAGGCGTATCGCGTGGCCGGCTACGTGACCGGGGCGCCGTTTTTCGTGATCGGGTGCATGGCGGCGTGGCGGCAGTGGCGGGCGCCGTCGGCGTCGCGCATCGAGAAGACCGTGGTCGCGGTGCGCGCGATGGCGTGGCCGGACTTCGCGCAGGCGATGGAGCAGGCGTGGCGGCGCGAGGGCTACGCAGTGGAGCCCGTGACCGGATCGGGCGCCGACTTCGAGATCCGCAAGGACTGGCGCCGCTGCCTCGTGAGCTGCAAGCGCTTCAAGGTCGCGCGCACCGGCATCGAGCCCTTGCGCGAGCTCTTTGCCGCGAAGGAGGCACTCGAGGCGCACGACTGCCTGTACGTCGCCACCGGCGAAGTCACCGACAATGCACGCGCGTTCGCCACCCGTCACTCGATCAAGATCGTGAGCGGGCCCGAGCTTGCGCGCCTGCTGCCACGATCGGGCGGAAAGGGGAAGACGGCCTGACGTTCGTATTCGACCTCGTGCGCGCGCGCTACGGCGACCTCGTCCGGCGCCGGGTCGAGGTGGCGCTCGTGCTGTCGCTGCTCCTGCACGGGCTCGCGATGTGGCAGTGGCTGCCGAAGCTCGCGCTCGACACGGCGGGCGATCCGCTCACGCCGCAAACGCCGCCGCTGTCGTTGCGCCTCGTGCCTTCGCGGCCGGTGACGGCGGAGCCGCCGCGATCGTCCCAGCGCGAAGCACCGCCGCAGCCCGCGATCAAGCCACCCGTGCCGCGGCCGCCGGTACGGCGTCCCGTGCCGCGGCCGTCTCCGCCGCCGCCGGTGATCGCCACGCCCGCCCCCGCGCCGCCGGTGGCGGTGCCGCCAGCGCCGCCGCCCTCGCCACCGCCGGTCGTCGCGCAACCCGCGCCGCCGTCGCCTCCGCTGACCGGGGACTTGGCGTCCTATATCGCCGAGCGCCGCCGCGCCCGCGGCGAGAGCGGCGATGCGCCGTCGACGGTGGATAGCGAGACCGCGCGCCGCGACCGCGCGGTGGCGGCGAATCTCGCGTCGCTGTCGACGTCGACGTTCGGCAACAATCCCAACAACAGCGGCGGCACGTTCCAGATCCGCCGCATGGAGTTCGACGACGCGCAGGTCACCTTCTTCGGCTGGGACCGTGACATCAACCGCCGCACGTTCCAGGTGCTCGACATCCGCCGTGGCGGCAACCCCAACATCAATATCGCCATCGTGCGCCGGATCATCCAGCTCATCCGCGAGCAGGAGCCTGGCGACTTTCGATGGCAGTCGAAGCGCCTGGGGCGCGAACTCACGCTGTCGGCGCGCGCGGCCGACAACGTCGAGCTCGAGTCGTTCATGATGCAGGAGTTCTTCGTCGACGGCGGAAGGCCGCGGTAGGCGAGCACAATCGACGGCCTACCGCGCGCCGGCCACCATCGGCCCCGGCCCCGATTCCAATAGCGCCACGCTGCCTTGCCCGCCGTCGGCGCAAATCGACACGATCGCGCGATGCCCCGCCGGTTGTGCCGCGAGCTCCTTCACCGCCTGCGACAGGATGCGCGCGCCGGTGGCGCCGAACGGGTGCCCGAGCGCGATGCTTCCGCCGTTGGGATTCATGCGCGCGCGCGGGAACGTGCCGAGCGCAGCGGTAACACCCACGTTGTCGCGCAGGAACCCGGGGTCGTCGAGCGCCTTGACGTGCGCCGCGACTTGCGCCGCGAACGCCTCGTGGATCTCCCACAGGTCGATGTCGGCGTACGTCAGGCCGTTGCGCAGGAGAAGACGCGGGATGGCGTATGCGGGCGCCATCAACAAGCCCTGCGTGCGCAAGTCCACCGCGGCGATCTCCCAATCGACCAGCCGCACCCGCGGCGCAGCGGGCGGCAACTTGGCAAGCCCCGCGCCGGTCGCGACCCACACGGCCGCCGCGCCGTCGGTGAGCGGCGAGGAGTTTCCGGCCGAGAGCGTGCCGTGGCCGCTCGCGCGATCGAACGACGGCGGCAGCTTCGCGAGCTTCTCGAGCGAAGTGTCGCGGCGCGGCAGGGTGTCCTGCGTGAGACCGTCGAAGGGAATCACGAGGTCGTCGAAGAAGCCACTCTCCCACGCGGCCACCGCCCGCTGGTGGCTCGCCAGCGCGATCTCGTCCTGCTCGACGCGCGAGACGTGCCATTCGCGCGCGGTGATCTCGGTGTGCTCGCCCATGCTCTTGCCGGTGGTACGGTTGGTCACGGAAGGGATGAACAGGCGCACGTCGCCGAGCTTCAACTCCGTGACGTGCGACACGCGCTCGCCCAGCGAGCGCGCCTGCTGCACACGGCGGATCCAGTCCGAGAGCTTGAGCCCGAGCCCCAACTGGACGCGGCTTAAACTCTCCGTTCCGCCCGCGAGCGCGAGCGTGCGGTCGACGCCGTTCAGCATGCCCGCGGCTTGCAGCGCGGCGGCCATCGACGTGGAGCACGCCATGACGGTGGAGAACGCGGGAATGGACGCGGGTGCACCTGCGTCCAGCAGCGCTTCGCGCGCGATGTTGCTCCACGTGAGGTTGGGCAGGACGGTACCCCACACCGCGAAGTCGGGTGTGGCGCCGTCGAGCTCGGCCAGCATGTGGCGGATCACGGGGACCGATAGCTCGATGGCGTCGTAACGCGCGAGCGGCCCGTCGACCTTGGCGAACGGTGTGCGCACGCCGGCGGCGAGCCAGATGGTGGGACGCGAGGGCGCAGTCATGGAATCGGGTTCTTCGCGATTATCATAGCTTTCCTTGAGCTGCCGCCCTCGTTAACCCATGTTCCGGCAGATGCCGCGTCTGGCACGCCTCTCCCGCATGACGATATGGCTTCTCGCCGGCCTCGCGCTGTTGCTCGCCGGGCCATTGTTTACCCTGGCCTTCGGCCGCGCTTCCCTGCACGGCGATTGGCGCACCGCGACGCATCGCGCAGCCGGTCTCGCGCCCGATCCCGCGCAGCACCCGGAAGCGGTGGTGCAGGTGTACGCGAGTCGCGCGTTCGGCTGGCGCGGCGCCTTCGCCGACCATACGTGGCTTGCCGCGAAGCCGGCAGGGGCGTCGCGCTACACCCGCTTCGAGGTGATCGGCTGGTATGCCCGCAGCGGCCGCTCGGTGATCTCGGTTTCCGAGGGTCGTGCGCCGGACGCCGAATGGTACGGCGCACCCCCGCGCCTCCTGCGCGACCTGCGCGGCGCCCAGGCCGAGGCGGTGATCGCGTGCCTGCCCGAGGCGCTGCAGTCGTACCCATACCCCACGCAGTACCACGTGTGGCCCGGCCCCAACAGCAACACCTTCGTTGCCCACCTGGGGCGGGCGATTCCGGAGTTGCGGCTGTCCCTGCCGTCGACGGCCATCGGCAAGGATTACGCATCGCTTCGCGAAATCGTCGCCTGGGCGCCCAGTCACACCGGCATTGCGGTTTCCCTGTATGGTCTGATCGGCATGACCGCCGCGCTCGACGAGGGGCTCGAACTCAACATCCTCGGGCTCGTCACCGGGGTCGACGTGATGCATCCCGCGCTCAAGATTCCGGGTGTGGGGCGTGTCCCGGGAGAGCGCTAGTCAGGTCGATGCAAAAGGCGTCCGCGCGGTCCTAAGGGTGACGAGAAAGCTTAAGTTGCGCCTTTTGCATCGAGGTTGATTCCAGGCGCTCGCCCCACTCACAGACGCATCAAGGACGAGTCCGCCTCGAGCAGGTAGCGCCGCGATTCGGCGCGGGCGCGGTGCCGCCCCCGCCGCTTGCCCATCTTGGCCGGAATTTCCGTGACGTACCCATGGTCGCGGCGCCGGCTCGGCCTGGGTCCGCGGGGATCGCGTACCAGGAGCATCCCCGCCAGAACCGCGAGCAGAAGCATGCCGGCGCCGAAGGTCCACATCGCGATCGCGAGCGTGCGCGTGGTCTCGACGGCCGGCAGCAAGGCGACAAACGCGCCCAGGGTGAACGGATAGAGCCAATCGTGGTAGCGCAGCGCCGCCACGGCGCCCGCGACGGCGGCGAGGCCGAGCGCGATGACGGTGAACTCGCGGTGCAGCCACGACGGCAGCGCCGCGAAGCGCGGCGAGCCGGCGGCCGCAACGAGCGCCTCGAGCAGCAACAAGGTGACGAGCGCGAACGTCACGCTGAACGGCACGCGCAACCACAGCGAGTGATGCAGCGGTGCCGCTCGCGCGGCCACGACGAACATCGCGCCTGCCGCGATCCAGGCGCTCGCGACCAGGACCGATGGCACGACGGCCCAGCCTCGCACGACGGCGATCGTGTAGGACGCCGCGAGGAGGACGAACAGCGCGAGCAGCAGCGACAACCGGTCGTAGGGCTTCCCGCCGCTTCGGCGCGGCCGCACCATCACGCCGCAGAATGCGAGGAGCAAGACGCCCGCGATGGCGATAGCGGGCAGCGCCACCCGCGGCGGGAACAGCGAATCGGGATGCACGAGCGACACCGACCAGCGGGCGACCACGCCCACGCCCTGCAGGTAGACGAGCAGAGCGCCGGCGCCGAGCGCGATGACGATCAGCGCCGTCCACCGGGTGAGGGTCGATGCGGAAGGGCCTTCGATGCTTTGCGCCATGAGTCGCGGGACGTGTGGCCTACAGCTGTGAGTATGGCACTATTCCGCACCGCCCTGCGCTTCGCGCGGCGCAGGCCGCCCCGCAGCGCCCGGCGTTGCCGCACCCTGAATCCGTACTGGCGCCCGCCGCCATCCCATTGACCGCGCTTGCCGCGAGCCCGCGGCATGCCCCATCCCGACCGGAGCTAGACCCGATGCAACTCGTCGTACGCGATCTGTCGAAGCGCTATCCCAACGGGGTGCAGGCCC
>JADLEZ010000134.1 GCA_020845855.1 Burkholderiales bacterium | reverse complement strand
GGGCCCGTGGTACCGCGATACGGGCTCCGGCATGGGTCCGACGCTCAACACCGCCTCATCGATGAACGGCTATGCGCTGACCGACCGCGGGACGTGGCTCTCGTTCAAGAACCGCGGCGATCTCGCGATCCTGGTGCAAGGCGACAAGCGCCTGTTCAACCAGTACGGCGTGATGCTGGTCAATCCCGCCAAGCACCCGCAGGTGAAGAAGGATCTCGGCCAGCAGTTCGTGGATTGGCTGATCTCGCCCAAGGGCCAGGACGCGATCGCGAGCTACAAGATCGGCGGCGAGGAGCTCTTCTTCCCGAACGCCGGAAAGGGATGACATGCGGCGCTTCATGCTGGGCGCGATCGCGGTGATGACCGCCGCCGCGCATGCGCAGCAGCCGGCAAGCGTGTACGCCGCCGGCAGTCTGCGCGTGCCGCTCACCGCGATTGCCGCGGAGTTCGAGAAGGAGACCGGCCAGCCGGTGAAGCTTACGTTCGGCGCCTCGGGACTTTTGCGCGACCGCATCGCCGGCGGCGAGCTGGCCGACGTGCTCGCGTCGGCGAACATGGCGCATCCCCAGGCGCTGGTGCAGCGCGGCTGGTCCGCCGCGGTCGTGCCGTTCGCGCGCAACGAGTTGTGCGCGCTCGCGCAGCCGCGCGTGGAAGCGAGTTCAACCAACATACTTGCGGTCCTGCTCGATCCGCAATGGAAGCTCGGCACGTCCACGCCGAAGGCGGACCCCTCGGGCGACTATGCGTGGGAGGTCTTCCATCGCGCGGACGCCGTGAAGCCGGGCTCGTTCGCGGCACTCAGCGCCAAGGCGAAGCAACTCACGGGCGGGCCGCAGTCGCCGCCCGCCCCCGCGGACCGGAGTGTCTACGCCATGCTGGTGGTCAACGGCGATGCCGACGTGTTCCTCACCTACTGCACGAACGCGCAGCAGGCAGTCGCCGAGGCGCCGTCGCTCGTCCGCGTGCGCCTGCCGGAGGAGCTTCGCGTGGGCGCGGTCTACGGGCTTGCGGTGCGGAAGGACGCGCCCGCGACCGCGCGTGCGTTCGCCGACCATCTCGTTTCCCCCAAGGGCCAGGCGCGGCTCGCGGCATTCGGATTCGCGCCGCCGTGACGCTCGCAGGCCGCGCCGCCGGGGCGCTGCTCGCGGCATGCACGGCGTGCGCGGCCGCAGCGCAGGCGACGATCACCGATGCGACCGGACGCGCGGTCGCGGTTTCCGTGAAAGTCGAAAGAGTGTACGCCGCCGGTCCGCCGGCCTCGGTGTTCGTGCTGGCGCTCGCGCCGCGCAAGCTGGTCAGCTGGACACGGGCGCTACGTCCCGACGAGGTACCGTTTCTTCCTGACGACGTCGCGCGCTTGCCCGAGCTCGGCCGCCTTACCGGGCGCGGCAGCAGCGCGAACGTCGAGGTGCTGATGGCGGCGAAGCCCGACGTCATCGTCGACATCGGCTCCACGTCCCTCACCTATGTTTCGCTCGCTACGCGTGTGCAGGAGACCACCGGCATTCCGTATCTCCTGTTCGACGGCAGGCTCGCCGACTCGCCGCGCCTGCTGCGCGAGCTGGGCCGTGCGATCGGCGCGGCCGCGGAGGGCGAGCGCCTCGCGGCGTACGTAGAAACCTCACTCGCCTCGATCGCGGCCCGGATCGCGACGATTCCGCAGGAGCGCCGGCCACGAGTGTTCTATGCGCGCGGCGCCAACGGGCTCGCCACGGCGCCGCGCGGCTCGCTGCAAGCCGAGGTGTTCGATCTCGCTGGCGCGCGCAACGTGGCCGAGCCGCCGCCGGGATTTCCCGGTAATCTGTTCAACGTTTCGCTCGAGCAGGTGCTGCTCTGGCAGCCGGACGTGATCGTGACCATCGATCCCGCGTTCGCGCGCGCGGTGCGCGCGCGCCCCGAGTGGCAGAGTGTGCCGGCGGTGAAGAACAATCGCATCCACGTGGCGCCCGAATTGCCCTTCGGCTGGATCGACGCGCCACCCGCGGTGAACCGGCTACTGGGACTCGAATGGCTGGTGCGCATTCTCCATCCCGCCGCGTTTCCCGAGCCGCTCGGCCCGCGCATCGAGGAGTTCCATCGGCGCTTCTACCACCGCGCGCCAACCGATGCGCAGGTGAGCGCACTGCTCGCGACCGCCGGTCTTCCGCGCTGACCTCATGGGCGGCGATGCCCGCTTCGCCGCGACGCTGCTGATCGCGCTGGCCCTGACCGTCGCGCTGGCGCTCGGGGCCCTGACGCTCGGCCGTTTCCCGTTATCGCTGTCCGACGTGCTCGCGGTTCTTGCGCGGCAGGACGTGGCGCCTGCCACCGCGCAGGTCGTGTGGAACGTGCGCACGCCGCGGGTCGCCGGTGCGTTGCTCGTCGGCGTCGCGCTCGCGTGCGCGGGTGCCGCATTCCAGCAGATGTTCCGCAATCCATTGGTCGCGCCCGATACGCTGGGCGTTTCCGCGGGCGCGGCGCTCGGTGCGATCGGCGCCATCTTCCTCGGGCTGTCGGTGGTGGCGATCCAGGCGCTCGCTTTCGGCGGCGGCCTCGTCGCGGTCGCGCTCGTGTGGATCATCGCATCGCGCATGCGCGCGCTCGATCCGCTGGTCACGCTGATCCTGACCGGCATCGTGGTCGCGGGCCTGATCGGCGCCGGCATCTCGCTTCTGAAGTACCTCGCCGATCCGTACAACCAGTTGCCGGCGATCACCTTCTGGCTGCTCGGCAGCCTCGCCGGCTTCGCGCGTCAGGACATGCTCGTGGCGGCCGGCCCGATCGCCGTGGCGGCGGCCGCGTTGTGGCTCGTGCGCTGGCGCGTGAATCTCCTCACCCTCGACGAGGACGAGTCCCGCGCGCTCGGCGTGCCGGTGACCCTGCTGCGCGCGTACGTGATTTGCGCTGCCACGCTCGCCACCGCCACGGCGGTCGCCTTCAGCGGCATCATCGGCTGGGTCGGCCTCGTGATTCCGCACTGCGCCCGCCTGCTGGTCGGACCGGAGTTCACCCGCCTGCTGCCCGTGTCGGCGCTGCTCGGTGCGGCGTTCATGCTGGCGGTGGATACGCTCGGCCGCACGATCTCAGTCATCGAGATCCCGCCCGGCGTCCTCACCGCGGTCGTGGGCTCGCCGGTGTTCGTCTATCTCCTCGCGCGTATGCGCCGTCCCGAGTGATGCTGGCCGCACGCGACCTTGCCGTAGGCTACGGCGACCGCGTCGTCGCCCGCGGCATCACCTTCACCCTAGAAGCCGGCGAGGTGCTTGCCGTGCTCGGCGGCAACGGCTGCGGCAAGACCACGCTGTTTCGTACACTGCTGGGCTTGTTGCCCCCGCTGTCCGGCGCCGTCGAGATCGACGGCGCGGACCTCGCGACGCTCTCGCCGCCGGCGCGGGCGCGCCGCTTTGCCTACGTGCCGCAGCAGCAGACGATGCCGTTCGCGTTCACGGTTGCCGATGCGGTGCTGATGGGACGCGCGGCGCATGTCGGCTGGTTCGCGCAGCCGTCGTCGGATGACCGCGCGCTCGCGATAGATGCGCTGGAGCGCGTGGGCATCGCGCGCCTCGCCCCGCGGCCGATGACCGGCATTTCCGGCGGCGAGCGGCAGCTCGTACTCATCGCCCGCGCGCTTGCGCAGGGTGCCCCAGTGCTTGTTCTCGACGAGCCGACCGCCAACCTCGACTACGGCAACAAGCTGCGCGTGTTGCGGGAGATCGAGCGTCTGCGCGGCGAAGGGCGCACCATCTTTCTCTCCACCCACGATCCGGACCACGCGCTCGCGCACGCGGATCGCGCGCTGCTCATCGCCGACGGCCGGGTGCTCGCGCTCGCTGCGGTGGCCGACGCGCTGACCGATGCCACGTTGTCCGCGCTGTACGGCGTTCCGGTGCAGGTGAGCGAGGTCGGCGGTGTGCGCCGGGTATTCCCGGTCACGCGTTGAACACTACGGCGCCGGTCTTGCTCACGTCGTAGCCGCGAAGCGCTGCCGCGTGTTCGCGGAAGTCGCCGGTGCGGGCGAACGCGAGCAGCGCCTGCGCCGG
>JADLEZ010000133.1 GCA_020845855.1 Burkholderiales bacterium | reverse complement strand
GTCCGCGCCATCGCCCTCCGCGAGCCAGCCCGCCGCGACCATCTGCGCGCGGATCGCCGGGTCGGTCATGTAGCGGTGATTCGCGTCCGGCCGGTTGCTGAACACGCGATACACATTGACCGTGCCGACTGGGCAGACACCCGCGGCGGGCAGCGCGACGAACATGAACGCCGGGTCCTCCAGGAAAAAGGTCGGATTCTTCGCGCCCGTGGCCTCGCACTCGGCCGTGCCGCGCCCGAAGAAGTGCGAGTCGCCGAGCGCCGGCGGAATGTAGTAGCGGCACACCGGCGACAGCCCGGCGACCGCGGACGTGTCGAGGTCGAAGGTCACGCCGGTGCGGATCCACTTGGTCGGCGTCTTGCCGGCATCGAGGTTCGCGATCTCCGCCGGGATCCAGGTGATGAAATAGTGGTCGAGCACCTGGTTGTAGTACTCGACCACGTTGCCCAGCGCCTTGGCGAGGATGCTGTACTGCTTGCCGACGCAGCCCTGCGCGTTCAGCACGATGGTCAGAAGCTGCGGCAGGCTGGTCGGGATCGGCACCGACGGCACCTGCGACATGTTGCTCACGCATGGGTAGATGGGCGGATAGTAGGTCGTGCCGCCGGCGGTGAGCTTTCCCGCGAAGAGGACCTTGATCGAGTTCGTGGTGCCGCGGAACTGCAGGTTCAGCGTGTACTGGCCGAACGGCGCGTTCGCCGGTGCGACGAAATCGATGATGACGAGCTGCATGCCCGGTTCGGCGATGAGATTGGTATTGGCGTCGATCGGGATCGTCGACAGGCCCGATTGAACCAGCAGCGGCGTGCCGGGCGCTACACCCGGAGGTCCGGCTGCGATGGACCCCGCGAAGTCGGACATCGTCTTGGAGACCTGGACGATCACCGGGTCGTACAGCGTGAGCGCTTGCGCGTAGTTCTGCAGCGTGATGTCGAACTGGTACGTCTGGCCGAGCGGCGGCTGTCCGACCTGCATCACCGGCCGGCAGTTCGTCGTTACCATGGATTCATTGACCGTGCACGGCGCCGGCCCGGTCAGGGTCACCGTTGCGGTGGCCGTCGTGAGCCCGCCCGAAGTGTTGCTGGCGAAGTTGGTGATGAGGCAGCCGCTCAAGGCGGCGCAGAGCACGCAGGTCGCGGCGATCGCGGCGCAACGCTTGGAGAAGGCGTTCATGATCCCTCCGGCGCGGTGAGGGTATCGATTCTCGCCCCTCCCGCCGGGGTGTCAAGGGGAGGGCCTGCGCAGCGTGTCCTTCGCTGCCATCGCCCCCCATGTTGCGCCCTGGCGCGATTGCCGACCGCTACACCTCGATCGGGTTCGGCTTGCTGCGATCGACCCCCCAGACCTTGGCCGCACGCTCCAGGTTCGGGGCGGTCATCTCGCCGCCGGTGACCAGTGCCGTGATCGCCGCGTGCGCGATCCAGCGGGCATCGACCTCGAAGAAGGCTCGCAATGCCTCGCGGGTATCGCTGCGGCCGTACCCGTCGGCCCCGAGCGCGGTGAAGCATCGCCCCTGCGGAATGAATGCGCGGACCTGGTCGGCCACCGCGCGCACATACTCGCTGACCGCCACCACCGGACCTGCGTGATCCGCCAGGCATTGCGTGACATACGGCACGCGTCGGTCCTTCGGATCCGGGTGCAGGCGATTCCAGCGCTCGGCGTCGAACCCGTCGCGCGCGAGCTCGCTGAAACTCGGGCATGACCACACATCGGCCTTCACGCCAAACTCCTCGTCCAGCAGCTCGGCAGCCTGGATCGCCTCGCGCAGCGAACCGCCCGCGGCCATGATCTGCACCCGCGGCCGCTTGTCCTTGGTGTCGCCCTTGCGCTTGCCTTTGCCGGTCCCGAGTACCTCGCCCCTCGTTTCGGCCTGCAACAGGTACATCCCCTTGATGATGCCTTCGGCGCAGCCCTCCGGCAGGTCCGGATGCGCGTAGTTTTCGTTGGTCGTGGTGATGTAGTAGAAGATGTCCTCCTGGTCGCGCCCCATCCGGCGAATGCCGTCCTGCAGGATCACCGCCACCTCGTAGGAGAAGGTCGGATCGTAGGCGCGGCAGTTGGGTACCGTCCCCGCCATCAGGAGCGAGGCGCAGTCGGAGTGCTGCAGGCCTTCGCCCGGAAAGCTGCAGCCGGCGGTGGCGCCGATCAGGAAGCCGCGGGTGCGCTGGTCGCCCGCGGCGAAGATCAAGTCCCCGACGCGGCGGAAGCCGAAGAACGAATAGAAGATGTAGAACGGCAGCATCGGCCGGTCGGACACCGAGTAGCTGGTGCCGGCGGCGATCCAGGCCGACACCCCGCCGGCCTCCGAGATGCCTTCCTGCAACACCTGGCCGTCCTCGGCTTCGCGGTAGTAGAGCAACTGGTCGGCGTCCTGCGGGCGGTACTTCTGGCCGCCGGGCGCGTAGATGCCGATCTGGCGGAACATGCTTTCCATGCCGAAGGTGCGCGCCTCGTCGACCACGATCGGCAGCACGTAAGGCGCGATCTCCTTGTCCCGCAACAGCAGGTTCATGCCGCGCACCAACGCCCTGGTGTTGCTGATTTCGCGCCCGCCGGTGCCCTTGGTGATCTGCTCGAACTTGTCGAGACCCGGCGCGGGCAACGGGCGGCTTGACTTCGCGCGCCGGTGCGGCAGAAATCCGCCCAGCTCCTTGCGCCGCTCCAGCATGTACTTGACTTCCGGCGAGTCCATGCCCGGGTGGTAGTAGGGCACCGCGTCGAAGCCGTCCCCTTCGAGCTGCCTGTCGTCGATCGGAATCTCGAAGCGATCGCGGAACAGGCGCACCGCGTCCTGGTGCATCTTCTTGGCCTGGTGCGCGATGTTGAGCGACTCACCCGCCGCACCCATGCCGTATCCCTTGACGGTCTTGGCGAGGATCACGCCCGGCATGCCCTGCGTGCGCACCGCGGCGTGATAGGCCGCGTACACCTTGTGCGGATCGTGACCGCCGCGGTTCAAGCGCCAGATATCGTCGTCGGACAGGTTCGCGACCATCGCCGCGGTCTGCGGGTGCTTGCCGAAGAACTTGTCGCGCGTGTAGGCGCCGCCGAAAGCCTTGTAGGCTTGATACTCGCCGTCCACGGTTTCCATCATCAGCTTGCGCAGGATGCCCGTGTGGTCACGCGCGAGCAGCGGATCCCAACGCGATCCCCAGATCAGCTTGATCACGTTCCAATCGGCGCCGCGGAACACGCCTTCGAGTTCCTGGATGATCTTGCCGTTGCCGCGCACCGGGCCGTCGAGGCGCTGCAGGTTGCAGTTGACCACGAAGATCAGATTGTCGAGTTTTTCGCGGCCCGCAAGCGAGATCGCGCCCAGCGCTTCGGGTTCGTCGACCTCCCCGTCGCCGAGGAAGCACCAGACCTTGCGATCGGTCTTGGGCATCAGGCCGCGCGCTTCGAGGTATTTCAAGAACTGCGCCTGATAGATCGCCTGGATCGGCCCCAGGCCCATCGACACCGTGGGCACCTGCCAGTAGTCCGGCATCAGCCAAGGATGCGGATACGACGGCAGCGACAGGCCGGCCGGGAAGCTCGTCTCCCTTCGGAAGCCTTCGAGTCGCTCTTCGCTGATGCGGCCTTCGAGGTACGAGCGCGCGTACAGGCCCGGGCTGGAGTGGCCCTGATACAAGATAAGGTCACCGGGGTGGTCCTGCGACGGGGCCCGCCAGAAGTGGTTGAAGCCGACGTCGTACAGCGTCGCGGACGAACCGAAGCTTGCGATGTGGCCGCCGAGCTTGCCCGGCTTGCGGTTGGCGCGCACCACCATCGCCATCGCGTTCCAGCGGATGATGCAGCGGATGCGCCACTCCATCGCGGCATCCCCCGGCGACTTCGCCTCCATCTGCGGCGGGATCGTGTTGATGTACTGTGTAGTGAGGGAAAACGGCAGATCGCCGCCGGCGCGGCGGGTTTCATCGACCAGGGTCTCCAGCAGTTGCCGCGCGCGGACGGTGCCCTCGGCGTCGATCACGGCGTCGATCGATTCGATCCATTCGCGGGTTTCGAGTGGATTCGGGTCCTGTTCCAGAAATTCCTGCGCCTCTGCGTTCATTGTTTGCTCCTATGCGGCGATGCCTCCATCGGGGAACCGTCCGGCGCGCGAAGGCGGCACCGGCGTGCATCCCACGTTCGACCTCGCGCTCGGCATCGCGTTCCTCCGGCAACCGTGGGGTGGCTCCACCAGGCTAGTACCGCCAGGCCGCGCCGCGCGAAGTGGCGCAGGAACTCGTGGCATCGCCGCCAGTCAGCCGAGGCTGCGGCCAATCAGCTTGAAGTGTGACGCCGCCGCGAGGACGTGACGATCGTTGGAGTAGATTCGGCAAGACTGCGAATCGCGTTGCTCTCGGGTTCGTCGACGTAGAACTTGGCGATGAAGGCCGCGTCGAAGTAGCTCACCGCCGGTCGCGATCGTTGCTCACGATGTCGGTGCTGTCGGTGCCCCCCGTCAGCGTACCGAGAAGGCGCTGGTAGCCCGGGCGCAACTGCCGGTGCAGGAAGGGATTTCGCTCGCCATCCGGCACCGGCGTGATGCGAGCGATCGGCTTGCCGCGGTCGGTAATCGTGAGCGTACCGAGCCTGACGGCACGGCGGACCCAGGCACCGGTAGCCTCGTGAAGCTCCCACAGCGAGATGGTCTTCATGTGACACATTGTGTCACTTTGCGACAACAAGGACAATCCTTACGAGTCGCCAACCCCGTACCCCGGAGAAGTACCCGAAGCTCGCGCGACGGCGAAGCGCTTTCCGAGCCAAGCGTGTCGGTTTCGGCCGCGACGTCAACGCCGCCGGCGCTTCTTGCCGCGACGTGCCGGCAGCAAGCCAGCAAAATCCTGCAACAAAGCGTCCAGCACAGCCGGCGCCTCGGCGTCGGTAACCAGCTCGTAGTTCTCGAGCCGGTCGCGCAACAGGGCCGGATCTCGAAACGCGACCAGGTCCTCGCGTAGCTCCCGAAGGACGAGCTGCAACTGCGCCACGCTCTCGCTCAAATCCCGGTCGACAGCGGCCGGCGTCAGCATGGCGTTGGAGAACATGTCCGCGCCTTGCCGAAAAGGCCGGGCATGGCGCTCCACCTCGGATTCGAGCTCGGCGAGCTGCTCGCGCAGAATCTTGTTGTAGTGCGCGAGACGCTGCGGCGTCACCGACGACAGATGCGCGGCATCGATCTGCTCGATCTCGAGTTGCAGGCCGAGCAGCGTCAAAAGATCGCTGGCGTCATAGGCCCGATTGACCCGCTGCATCAGCAGCGTCTTCCGTTGCCGGGCATCGGCGTCCTGTTCGCGATCCGGGTGCAGTGCGCTGGCGAGCTTGCGATAGACGTCGCGCAGCGACTGGCTCACCTCCTTGGCCGCCTGCTCGCGCTTGGCCGCTGCCGCGTCGCGATTCGCGGCGTTCGCGCCGGCGCGCTTCGATTCACGAGCGCGATGCCTGTCCTCCGCTTGCCGCCGGTCCGCTTCGACGCGTTCTCCGAGCTTGCGCGTGGCGTGCTCCAGCAGCTCGTCGGAAGTGGACGCGTTGTGATCGTCGTCGATATCGATGCCCAGCACGTCGGCCAGCAACGCTTCGGTGATCTCCAACTCCGCTCGCCGCCGCTCGTCGCGCGACATCTCGCCGTACTTGTCATGCAAGGCCTCCAGCGCATCGTCGCGGTCGCCGTCAGCCAACAACTCGGTCACGAGCTCCATCAGCAACTGCGTGAGCTTGGCTCGCTGCACGCGTCCCAAGGTCCTGCCGCGCGCCGGCTGGCTCAGCAGTTCGTCGATGAGCTCGGCCATCTGCCGTTGGTCCGTGCGCAGCTGCGCCTGCAATGGCTCGACCTCGTCGGCCACCCGTTGGCGGTAGCGCAGCTCGTAGGCCTGCCATTGCTTCAATTCCTCGCGCTTGCGCTCGATCTTGCCAACCAGTTGCTGGAAGCTCCGTTCCGCCTTTGTCGTTGGCTTGCTCTGCGCGAGAGCCATGGCGAGGGGAAAGTCCTGATCGGCGTCATCGTCGAACAAGGAGGCGGAGGTCGGTCGGGTCATGGAAGCTGCCGAGGTCGATGCAACGGGGTTGTCGAGGAGGGTTGCTTGCATGGTACAGCCTCCGCACGGACGGCGGCGCGACGATCGCAGCGATCGGGGCGCAATGGGCCGCCGTCGCCGCGTGGCGTGTGCTTTGCTACCATCGGCCCCCATGTTGCGCCTTGCCCTTGTCCTGACCTGCGCCCTGCTCGCGAGCGCCTGCGGCGGCGACGGCGCCACGAAGCGCACGCTCGCGCTGTCCGAATGCCGCCTGCCGCGGCTTGCGACCGCCGCGCAATGCGGAACGCTGGAAGTGCCGGAGGACCGGAGCAATCCGGCGGGCCGCAAGGTGTCGCTCTTCGCCGCCATCCTGCCCGCCAACACCTTGACGCCGAAGGACGATCCGCTGGTGATCCTCGCCGGCGGCCCCGGGCAGGCAGCGTCCAACCTCGCCCCTTTCGCGGCGCGCTTGACCGAGCTGCGCCGCACGCGCGACGTGGTGCTCGTCGACCAGCGCGGCACCGGGCGCTCGTCGCCGCTGACCTGCGCCGCCTTCAAGCCGCGTGAGAACGACGTGTTCGAGACCGACCCCTTGCCGCGCGCGCGGGAGTGCGCGGCGGAACTGAAAGCGAAGGGCATCGACGCCGCGCAGTACACGACGAGCGCGTGGATCGCCGATCTCGAGTCGATGCGTGAGGCGCTGGGCTATCGGCGCTGGAACCTGTGGGGCGGCAGCTACGGCACGCGGGTGGCGCAGGAGTACCTGCGCCGCCACCCCGATCGCGTGCGCACCGCGGTGCTCGACGGCGTCGCACCGCCCGGCATGGTAATCCCGCTCGACCTGTGGCGCACGCGCGAGGCCGCGTTCGCGGCAGTCGTGGCCACGTGCAAGGCGTCGCCGGCCTGCGTTAAGGCGCACCCCGATATCGGCGCATCGTTGGCGGCGATCCGGAGCGCGCTCGGCCCCGACGGCCGCGAGGTCGACGTCGCCGACCCGCGCACCGGTGCGAGCGAGCGCGTGCGCATGACGTTCGACGCGGTGCTCGCGGGGCTCGCGCCGCTGACCTACGCGCCGGAGACCACGGTGCTGCTGCCCGAGATCCTCGCGCTTGCCGCGGGCGGCGACTTCGGTCCGCTGCTCGCCGCCAATCCGTCCGTCTCGGGCCGCGACGCGGAACAGATCAACGCGGCGCTGTACTTCTCAGTGACCTGCGCCGAGGACGTGCCGCGCATCGCGCCGGGCCGCGTCGAGCAGGAACTCGCCGGGCTTGCGACACGGCGCCTCGCCGAGCAGGCGATCGCCGTGTGCGAGGTGTGGCCGCGCGGCAGCGCGCCGGCCGACTTCGCGCAGCCGCTCACGAGCGACGTGCCGGTGCTGCTGTTCTCCGGCGGCATGGACCCGGTGACCCCACCCGCGTATGGGGCCGAAGCCGCGAAACGGTTCGCCCACAGCCGGCACATCGTGGCGCCGGGCTACGGCCACATCGTGTCGCTGCACGCGTGCGGGCCGCGCCTCATCGCGTCGTTCGTCGACAGCGCCAAGACCGACAATCTGTCGGCCACCTGTATCACCCATTTCGAGAAGAGCGTGCCGCCGCCGCTGTTCGTCAATCGGCTGAGTGAATTACCCTCCGCGCTACGCGCTTCGGGGTCAACGCGCGCTTGGGAGCGGCCCTTCGCGCGCGTGGCGCGGCCATGATCGAGGTCGAAGGGCTGTCCAAGGCGTTCGGCAAGAAGCGTGAAGTCAAGGCCGTGCGCGAAGTCTCCTTCGTCGCGCCCGACGGCGAGATCACCGGACTCCTCGGTCCCAACGGGGCGGGCAAGACCACGCTCCTGCGCATGCTCGCCACCCTGGTGGTGCCCGACGCCGGCACGGCCAGCATCGCGAGCCTCGACGTGCTGCGCGACCGCTACGCCGTGCGCGAGCGCATCGGCGTGCTATCCGATGCGCGCGGGCTGTATCCGCGCCTCACCGCGCGCGAGAACGTCCGCTACTACGGCGCGCTGCACGGCCTCGCGGGACCCGCGCTCGAGTCGCGCATCGCGAGCCTGATCGAAGCGCTCGGACTCACCGACATCGCCGATCGCCGCGCGCAGGGCTTCTCGCAAGGCGAGCGCATGAAAGTCGCCATCGCGCGTGCGCTGGTGCACGACCCGTCCACGATACTCCTCGACGAGCCGACCAACGGCCTCGACATCATGAGCGTGCGCGCGCTGCGCGAGCAGCTGCGCGCGCTGCGCGCCGCGGGAAAGTGCCTCCTCTTCTCGTCGCACGTGATGCAGGAGGTGGCGGCGCTGTGCGACCGCATCGTGATCCTGGGCGGCGGACAGGTGGTGGCGCAGGGCACGGCGCCCGAGCTCATCGCGCGCAGCGGTGCCGCCACGCTCGAGGACGCGTTCGTGTCGCTGCTGGGGACCGGCGAAGGGCTCGCGGCATGAAGGCGTCGCGTATCGCGATCGTCGCCGCGAAGGAGATCCGCGACACCGCGCGCGACCGGCGCACGCTCCTGGTGTCACTGCTGATGGCGGTGGCCGCGGGGCCCGTGTTCCTGGTGCTGATCTTCAACCTGATCGCGAGCCAGGCGGACCGCGCGCGCGAGTTGAAGCTCCCGGCCACGGGCCTGGCGCAGGCGCCGGCGCTCGCCGCGTTCCTCGTGCGCAACCAGGTCACGCTGTCGGACGCGCCCGCCGACTACGAGGCGAAGCTGCGCGCTGGCGATCTCGACGTCGTCCTGGTGGTCGACGCCGATTTCGAGAAGGACGTCGCGGCCGGCAGGCAGGGGACCGTGCGCCTCGTCTCCGACCGTTCGCGCGACCGCGCGCAAGCGTCGATCCGCCAGGCCGAGACGCTGCTGCGCGCGTACAATCGGCTGTGGGGCAGCCAGCGGCTGCTGTTGCGCGGCGTGGCGCCGGTGGTTGGCGATCCGCTCGACGTCGAGGATGTCGACCTCGCCACGCCGCAGCAGTCCGGCGCCATCATCCTGTTCCTGGTCGCGTTCTACGGATTGCTCGCCGCGGTCATCGGCGGTGTCGCGGTGGCGCTCGACGCGACCGCCGGCGAGCGCGAGCGCCAGTCGCTGGAGCCGCTGCTCATGACGCCCGCGCGTCCCGTCGAGCTCGTGGCGGGCAAGTGGCTCGCGGTGTCGCTGTTCAACGCATTCGTGGTCGTGGTCACGCTGGCCGGCTTCTACTTCACGCTGGCCTTCGCGCCGCTGCCGGCGGTGGGCGTGCCGTTCCTGTTCAGCGGCAAGGAGTTCGCGCGCTTCGTCGTCATCCTGCTTCCGGTTATCCTGCTCGTGCCCGCGGTGCTGCTGTACGTGGGCGCGCGCGGCCGCACCTACAAGGAAGCGCAGGCCAACGTGTCGCTCATGACCTTCGTGCTGTCGATCCTGCCCGCGATGCAGATCTTCCTGCAGCAGAAGGAGCCGCAGTGGCTGCTGCTGGTGCCGGTTTCCGGGCAGTACACGCTGCTTCGCCAGGCGCTGCGCGGCGAGGCCGTGCCCTGGACCGACCTCGCCGCCTCGTACGTCGTGCCCACGATCATTATCGTCGTGGCACTCGCGGCGGTGTCGCGGCTGCTCGCGCAAGAGTCGGTGCTCGCCGGCAAATGACCAAAACCGGAAGCGCCGCAGGGCCGCCGCAAGGCGCCTCGCCCCCTGGGGAAATGATGGACACGCGCGAGGTCGCGGCTTTCCTGCGTCTGAAAGAGCGGCGCATCTACGACCTCGTGAAAGCGAACGCGCTGCCCCACGTGCGCGCCACCGGCAAGCTTCTCTTCCCCCGCGCGCAGATCGAGGCATGGCTTGCGGCGAAGGGCGTGCCCGGAACCGCTCCACGCCTATCGGCGCCGATCATCGCCGGCAGCCACGATCCGCTGCTCGAATGGGCGGCGCGCGAGTCGGGCAGCGGCTTCGCGGTTCTCGCCTGCGGCAGCGGCGCCGGGCTCGCCCGCTTCGCGGAGGGCGCGGCGACACTCGCCGCGCTGCACTGGCTCGACGGCGACACCGGCGAGTACAACGTGCCGCTGGTGCGCGCGCACCTGCCGGGAAGCGACATCGTGATGGTCGAGTGGGCGCGACGCACGCAAGGGCTCGTGGTCGCGCCCGGAAACCCGCTCAAGCTGCGCGCGCTCGCCGACCTCGCGCGGCGCAAGGCGCGCGTGGTCGAGCGTCAGCCGGGTTCGGGCAGCCGCGAGCTTTTCGTGTATCTCGCCGCGCAGGCGAACGTCGTCCGCGACAAGCTTGTCCTCGTCCCCCGCCCGGCGCAAACGGAAACGGATCTCGCCGCCATGATCCGCGACGGCAAGGCCGACGCGGGAGTCGCCATCGAAGCGGCCGCGCGCGTGCATGGACTCGCGTTCGTGCCGCTCGCGACCGAGCGCTTCGACTTGGTGCTCCGGCGCCGCGACTACTTCGAGCCGCCGGCGCAGGCGCTGCTCGCGTTCGCCCGCACCGGCGACTTCCGCGAACACGCGGCAGCGCTTCGCGGCTACGACGTGAGCAAGACCGGCGCCGTAGTGTTCAACGCCTGACCGGCGGCTATCATCCCTTTCCGGCGTTCGGGAAAAATAACTCCTCACCGCCGATCTTGTAGCTCGCGATCGCGTCCTGGCCCTTGGGCGAGATCAGCCAATCCACGAACTGCTGGCCGAGATCCTTTTTCACCTGCGGGTGCTTGGCGGGATTGACCAGCATCACGCCGTACTGGTTGAACAGGCGCTTGTCGCCTTGCACCAGGACCGCGAGATCGCCGCGGTTCTTGAACGAGAGCCACGTCCCGCGGTCGGTCAGCGCATAGCCGTTCATCGATGAGGCGGTGTTGAGCGTCGGACCCATGCCGGAGCCCGTATCGCGGTACCACGGGCCC
>JADLEZ010000132.1 GCA_020845855.1 Burkholderiales bacterium | reverse complement strand
GCGCGCGCCATCGCGTCCTTGACCGCGAGCTCCAGGCGATAGCTGCCGTCCGGGCCGAACACGGCGCGCAGCGTGCCGTCGTTCAACTCGCTCGTGACGAACGTCGACGGCAGCACGACCTCGGCAGTGCCGCGGGCGAAAGTGACAACCCGCTGCGCGAGCGCGGTGCCGGCGCAGCAGGCGCACAGGGCGACGACCGCCAGACGCGCGATCATGCCGGGACTCCCGCGCAGCGCGGGCACAGGCAAACTTGGCCGCGCGCATGCTCCGGAATCCGCGCGAGCGCCGCCGGATCGATCGCCGCGCCGGCGCACCAGCAGGCGGTGGCGAAGCTGCCCGTCTGCGCGGCTGCGCATCGGTTAGGGTCGCCGCACAGCGGGCAGGCAAGGTTCGGCAACGGCACGGCGGCGGGCTCGGCTCTCATCGGCGCAAGCATAGGGTGGCGGACGGGTGGGACGCAATCGCCGTCGTCAGCGGCGAGCGGCCGGAGGATGCCACGTCGCCGGCTGGAACCACGCAGCCGGATTCTTCGCATAGGCTACGCCCAGCATCATCGGAACGTGGGGCTTGCACGGCAACGCCTGCGCCTCGGCGAGCGAGAAGTACCGCGTCTCGAGCGTCTCCACGCCGTCGGGCGCGAGCGTGCCGCCGATCGTTCTCGCCGCGAACACGGTGGACACCCACGCGACCTGGTCGCCGTTGGCGTACGTTCCGGAACAGATCGGGCCGCCGAACACGCCGACGATCCGCGTCAGCTGCACGAAAAGCCCGGTCTCCTCCCACGTCTCGCGCACGGCCGCGTCCGCGGGTGTCTCGTACGGCTCGATCATGCCGCCCGGGGTCGTCCACAGGTTGCCCTCGACATGGCGGACCAGCAGCACGCGATCGTCCTGATCGGTGACGATCACCGAGACCGACGGCACCTCGAGCACGGCGGTGCCGATCAGGGCGCGCAGGCCCCGGATGTGGTCGGACATCGGCATGGCGCTCCTACCGCGGCGAGTCGTCGTTCACGCCCATCTCGACCTCGTGCAGGCGCATCCGGCGCTGCCACACGTCGAGCAGCGCGATCGCGACCGCGAGCACCAGCGGGCCGAGGACGATGCCGGTCGCGCCGAAGGCGAAGAGTCCGCCCATGGCCGCGATGAACACCGGCACCGTGTGCATCTGGAGCTTGTTCTTCATGAGCATCGGATACAGGAAGTTGTCGATGAGGCCGATCACCAGCGCGCCCCATATCACGAGGATCAGCGCCTTGTCCCAGTGCCCGTCGAGCAGCAGGAACGCCGCCGCCGGCAGCCACACCAGCGCCGCGCCGAGGATCGGCAGCACGGCCACCAGCGCCATCACCGCCGCCCACAAAAGCGCCGCGGGCAGCCCGAGCCACCAGAACATGAGCCCGCCGAGCGAGCCCTGCACCAGCGCCACCGCCAGGGTTCCGTGCACCACCGCGCCGATCATGTCGCGGACCTTGCGCGACACCTGCGCGCTCTCCGCGTGCGCGAGCGGGACCAGGCGCTGGATGGCGTCGAGAATGCGCCACTTGTCGCGCAGGAAGAAGAACAGCAGGAAGAACGTCACCATGAGCGTGATCGCGAACTCGGCGGTGCTCGCGATCGCGCCTTGCACGTTGCGCGCGACACCCGCGGACGAGTCCGCGGCCGCAGCCGAGAAGTCGACGCGCGCCGCGATCCAGGCGAACAGCGGCGCGAGCCGGGGAAACTGGTCGAGCGCCCGCCTCCAGCGCTCGGTGTCGGCGAGGCGCTGCAGGGCGTCCGCGCTCGCGATGGCCTCGCTCACCACTTCGCGCACCAGCAGCACCGCCGGCAGCGCGATCACCAGCGTGACCGTGACCAGCGCGAGCGTGGCCGCCGCGTTCGGCCATTTCGGCATCTTCGCGAGGATGCGCTCGTGCCACGGATGCGCGATGACGGCGAGCACGACCGCCCAGGTGAGCGCGGGAACGAACGGGGCGATCATGAGCCAGCACAGCCAGCCTACGAGAACGCTCGCCCACACGAGCACGACCACCAGGATCCGCTCGCGCGTGAGGAATTGGTCCCGGTAACGCGCAGTCATCGAATTGCCCTCCGCGCCGACGCGCTCGCACCGCCAGCATACTGCACCGCACATTGAGGGACCTCGGTTAATTGTATACGATCGCGCCGGCGCCACGCACGGAGGAAAGCCCGATGCACGAGACGTATCGCGTGTCGATCCTGGGAGCGACGTACGGCTCGCTGCTCGCGAGCAAGCTTCTGCTCGCCGGGCATGCCGTACGACTCGTATGCCTTCCCGCCGAGGCCGAGGCGATCAACGCCGATGGCATTCGCGTGCGCATGCCGGTGAAGGGCCGGGAAGGCCTGGTGGAAGTCGATTCGCGCAAGCTTCCCGGCAAGCTGTCGGCGTCCGGGCCGCAGGAGGTGAACCTTGCGGACTGCGATCTCGTCGCGCTCGCGATGCAGGAGCCGCAGTACCGCGCAGCGGGCGTGCGCGAGCTCATGGCCGCCGTCGCCGGCGCTCGGATCCCGTGCATGTCGATCATGAACATGCCGCCGCTGCCGTATCTCGCGCGCATCCCCGGCCTCGACCTCGCGCCGCTGCGCCGCTGCTACACCGACGCCACGGTGTGGGACGCATTCGATCCTGCGCTGATGACGCTGTGCAGCCCGGACCCGCAGGCGTTCCGGCCGCCGGACGACAGGATCAACGTGCTGCAGGTGAGCCTGCCCACCAACTTCAAGGCGGCGCGCTTTGCCTCCGACGCCCACACTCGCATCCTGCGCGACCTCGCGGCCGGCATCGACGCCGTGCGATTCGATACCGGGGATGGCACGACCGAGCTGCCGGTCAAGCTCAAGGTGCACGACTCGGTGTTCGTGCCGCTCGCGAAATGGAGCATGCTCCTCACCGGCAACTACCGCTGCGTGCAGGACGCCGGGATGCGCTCGATCAAGGAGGCCGTGCACAGCGATCTCGCCCGCTCGCGCGAGATCTACGACTGGGTGGGCATGCTTTGCCGCGCGTTGGGCGCGGCCGAAGGCGACCTGGTGCCGTTCGAGAAGTACGCGGCGGCCGCGAAAGGTCTCGCCAAGCCATCGTCGGCGGCGCGCGCACTCGCCAACGGCGCGCCCAACATCGAGCGCGTCGACGCGCTGGTGCAGGCCATCGCGGCCGGGCGCGGGATGCGCCTGGCCGCCGTCGATGCCGTGGTGGCCGCGGTCGAGAGGTGGCTGGCGCGGAACCGGCAGCCGCACTAGCTGTGCTAGCGAAAAGTGGGCCAGACAAGGAGGCCGGTGCTCCGCTTGTCGTCCTCGGCGAGCGCGAACGTTGCGTCCGTCATGTCGAGCCCCTACGTCCTTCTGGTCGGACCTACGCGCCTAGCCGAGAGCAGTACATCGATTCCTTCACCGGAACCAAGGTGCAGCACGGCCTCGCCGGACTTGACCTGCGCTGGTGCCGGAGTTGCCGCGCCGTGCTAACTTGGTCACGCCACCGCGAGAAGCCGCTGGGCTATGCTTACACGCTAACAAGGATGTGCAGGACCGTACCGGCGGATCATTATGGGCGGGTAATTGGGAATGGGTCGTTGATACACAAGAATCGCCGACTTCGTCTTGGAGGATGCCGTGCCCAGCCAGTGGCACTTCTGGCTTTATCCGGATCTGCGCAAGTTCGAGGCCACCGAGCAGG
This sequence comes from Burkholderiales bacterium, assembly GCA_020845855.1. GTDB lineage: Bacteria > Pseudomonadota > Gammaproteobacteria > Burkholderiales > Casimicrobiaceae > VBCG01. The sequence continues at coordinate 35,273 of JADLEZ010000132.1, read as the reverse complement.
ACGCTGCACTGCGGGATGCCAGATCCGTTTCCTTCGACGCGATCGAACTCGCGGGTATCGGGGCTGCCATCGCGGTAACGGTCGTTATTACGCGGTACTCGACCGTTGGCATGGGCCTGGGAGAGGGAATTGGATCCGGTCTTGCGAACGCTGTCGTGGCATTCGTACTTTTGCTCATCCTTGCGGGCCCGTTCTACATTCGACGTGTGCGCCGCGGCCTGAGCGCTCAACTCAATCGACGACGGCATGACTAAAGTGCTGATACCGTTTACCGATCCTGCGTTAGGCAAGCGCGCAATTCGCTTTGTCTTGCAGAGGCGTTCACGGTCCGATTTAGAGGTTCAGCTGGCTGCCATAGTCGAGCCGCGGACCTCCGGCAAAGTGAGGATTTTCCTGTCGCCTCCTCGCGCCGAGTCGTTCGTGCGAGCTGCTGGCTCCCGTTGGATCAAGGAAGCCGAGGGGTTTCTGTCAGCGGCCGGAGTCGCCTATCGTTCGCAGGTCTTCGTTGGTCGTCCATCGCAGATCGTCGCAGATCTAATTCGGCGCACGGATGCCGACGAGGTGCTGATTGTCCCTCCCAAGCCCTACTTGATTGCAAGGTATATCGAAACTCGTCGACTCCGCTCGTTGCGACCCGAGCGCTCAACATTGATAACCCTCGTTCACTGACGCGACGAACGATGAGGAACTGGCTCAGAGGATGCCTCTGCGCAGCCGCTTGCACATTCGCGAGCTCGGCGTATGCCGTCGAAGCTGCCGTGCAGATTGACGGCCGATCACTGTCGATCCTCTGGGTATTGCCGTTTCTCGGCATGCTGCTTTCAATCGCCATCCTTCCACTCGCCGCTCCCGACGTTTGGCACCATCACTATGGAAAGATCGCGGCTCTTTGGTCGCTCGCCGCCCTCGGTCCGCTCGCCGCGGTTTTTGGCGCCTCGGCGATCTTGCATCAGGTATGGCATATCGCAATCGCGGAGTATCTGCCATTCATCCTTCTTCTGCTCGCGCTTTACACGGTCACCGGTGGAATCCATATCAAAGGCAACTTGCATGGCTCACCCGCCGTTAACACCGGCCTGCTGGCGACCGGCAGCGTCCTGGCGAGCGTCATGGGCACGACCGGCGCTTCGATGCTTCTCATTCGACCGCTGTTGCGCGCTAACGATGCGCGCGTTCACAAGACGCACGTCGTCATCTTCTTTATCTTCCTGGTCGCGAATATCGGCGGTTCGTTGACGCCCTTGGGTGATCCTCCACTGTTTCTTGGTTTTCTAAAGGGTGTCGATTTCTTCTGGGTGACCCGCGCCTTGTTCTGGCCCATGGTCCTCGCAACCACGACCCTTCTTCTCGTGTTCTTTGTCATCGACACGTGGTACTACCACCAAGCTGGCGAAGCTCGCCCGGATCCCACACCGGATAAACCGATTCACATCGAAGGATGGCTGAACCTGTTGGTCCTGTTGCCGGCGATTCTATTAGTCGTTCTCGCGTCAGGGTTCTGGACTCCGGGAGTCGAGTACCGGATCTACGGCACGACGCTCGAGCTGCAGAACGTCGCACGAGACGTTGCGCTAGTTGCCATAGTGCTGCTGTCTTGGATCTTAACGCCCCAGTCGCTGCGGCGTGCGCACCACTTCGAATGGGGCCCGATGCTGGAGGTCGCGAAACTGTTCGCGGGCATTTTCATCACGATCCTTCCCGCCATTGCCATCCTGCGCGCCGGAAAGGACGGCGCCATGGCACCACTGCTCTCAATGGTAACCGCTGTCGACGGCCAACCGAGCAATGCGGCGTACTTCTGGGCAACAGGAGTGCTTTCGAGTTTTCTCGACAATGCTCCGACGTACCTCGTCTTTTTCAACCTCGCAGGCGGCGACCCGCAGGCGTTGATGGGGCCATTGGCTACCACCCTCGCGGCTATTTCAGCCGGCGCGGTCTTCATGGGGGCAAACACATACATCGGCAATGCACCCAACTTCATGGTCAAGTCCGTCGCGCAGAGCCGCGGCGTGAAGATGCCAGGATTTGGAGGGTACATGGTCTGGTCGTCTTTGATTTTGTTGCCTTTGTTTGCCTTGTTGACGATCGTTTTCTTCCGGTAATCAGCTGTCCGCGTTGGCGCGCGCCATTGCGACTATTGTCGGCGCTCAACCATACGTTTCGCATGACAGTGGATAGTATGTGGATAGTATGTGATCGTAGGGGACTTTCGGCTTAGTAAGTAGGGTCTGACCCTGCTTCCTGTTCCGGCTCCCCTTCCTCCTCCTCGAGCTCCCAGCTGTAGCGCTTGCGCGGCGGCACGTCGCGGCGGCGCAGCGCGACCGCGAGTACCACGCCGATGGCCGCCGCCGCGAGGTGGGTCTCCCACGACACCCCCACGCGGATCGGCAGCACCCCCCACACCAGCGTGCCGTAGAGGAACGCCACCAGCACCGAGGCCGCCCACGCGCGCCGGTCGCGGCGCAGGATGCCGGCGACGAAGATGTAGGTCACGATGCCGTACACGAGGCCGCTCGCACCGACGTGCGTCGCGCCGCGCCCGAACGCCCACACCAGGAGCCCGGGCCCGAGCCACGCCGCCGGCAGCACGAAGCGCGACGAGTCCGGGTACAGGTGAAGCAGCAACGTGCCCGCGATGAGAAGCGGCAGCGCATTGGACGCAAGATGCGCGAAATCCGCGTGCACCATCGGCGCCGTCAGGATGCCCCACAGCCCGGATGCCTCGCGCGGGATCACGCCAAAGCGACCCAGGTCGACACCGGGCACGAGACCGACCAGCCACACGAGCACGAGGGTGGCCACGAACACGGACGCGACCGCGACCGAGCGCCGGAAATGCGGCGCCGCGCCGGTGCCGTGCTCGGGGTCGGGCAGGTGGACGTGCATGAGGGGTGACGTATAGCGCACGGCGCGGGATTTCAATGACCGCCCGTCCAATGCTGTTCCGGTTTCACGCAAGGCGATGACCGGCTCCGTATAATCGCAACCGGACCGTTGGGAGTCACCTATGAAGCTAACGCTGGTCGGATCCCGTTACTTCGGGGCCGCCGTGTTCGACAGGCTGCACCAGGAAGACGTGACCATCGCGCGCGTGGTAGTGCCCGCGGCCGACGACCGCCTCGCTCTCGCCGCGCTCAAGGCCGGCATTCCCGTGCACGCGCTCGAGAATCCGAAGGTCGTGCCCGGCGAGGCGATCGCCGACGGCACCGACCTCATCGTCGCCGCCCACACCCATGCGCGCGTGAGCGACGAGGCGCTCGCGCGCTCGCGGCTGGGCGGCGTCGGCTATCACCCGTCGCTCTTGCCGCGGCATCGCGGGATCGCCGCCGTGGAGTGGACGATCCTCGAAGGCGACGCCATCGCGGGCGGGTCGGTGTATCACCTTGCGGACGGCTGGGACAAGGGTCCGATCGCCGCGCAGGATTGGTGCTTCGTCGTCAAGGGCGAGTCCGCGCGCGACCTGTGGGAGCGCGCGCTCGCGCCGATGGGCCTCGAACTCCTCGCCCGGGTCGTGCGGCAGGCGCGCGACACCGGCACGCTGCCCGCGTTCAAGCAGGACGACCGCTACGCGACGCGCGCGCCGATGATCAAGCGCATCGTTTCGGTAAAGGAAGAGGAAAAGCCCATGCTTACGTCGCTCGTGGTCACCGTGATCGGGCCGGACCGTCCCGGCATCGTCAGCCTGCTGTCGGCGAAGGCGCAGGGCTTCGGCGCCAACTGGGCGGGCAGCCGCATGGCGAGCCTCGCGGGCCAGTTCGCGGGCATGGTGCACTTCGAGGTGCCGCCGGAGCACGCGGACGCGCTCACCGCCGCGCTCCTCGGTCTCGCGTCGGCGGAGCTCAAGATCGTCATCGAGCGCAGCCAGGGCACGCCGGCGCCGAGCGGGCGGCGCGTGGTCCGGCTCGAGGTGGTGGGCCACGACCGGCCGGGGATCGTGCGCGACCTCTCCGGTGCGCTTGCGCAGCGCGGCGTCTCCATCGAGGAACTGCACACCGAGATCGTGAGCGGCGCGATGACCGCCGAGCACCTGTTCAAGGTGAAGGCGGAGCTGCTCGTGCCGAAGTCGGTCAGCAACGACGACGTGCGCCACGCGCTGGAAGTGTTGGCCAACGAGATGATGGTGGACATCGAATTGGGCGAGCAGGCGTAGACGTGCCAAAGTTTCGCATAATCAATGGGGTCAGACTCGATTGACGTCAATCGAGACTGACCCCATTGATTTGCTGGAGCTGGTACAGCCGCTGGTAGATCCCGCCGGCGATCGCCATCAGTTCGTCGTGGGTGCCGCTCTCGGCGACGCGTCCATGATTGAGCACGATGATGCGGTCGGCCGCGCGGATGGTGGACAGGCGGTGCGCGATCGCGATCACCGTGGTGGCGCCCCCGAGCGCGGCGATCGCGGCCTGCACCTGCTGCTCGGTCTCGCTGTCGATGCGCGACGTCGCCTCGTCGAGGAAAAGCACGCGCGGCCGCGCCGCGAGCGCGCGCGCCACCGCCACGAGCTGCTTCTGCCCCGCCGACAGGCGCGCCCCGCCTTCGCCAAGTAGCGTGTCGTAGCCGCGCTCCAGGCGCTCGATGAAGCCGTGCGCGCGCGCCGCGCGCGCGGCCGCCAGGATCGCTTCGCCGGACAGGCCGCGGCCCATGTCGATGTTATCGCGCACGCTCGCCGCGAGCAGGAACGGCTCCTGCGGCACGAGGCCGACTTCGGCACGGAAGTGGCGTTCGTCGATCTGCCCGACCGGGATGCCGTCGATCTCGATGCGCCCGCTCTGCGGCGCGTAGAAGCGCAGGAGCAGCGACAGCAGCGTCGACTTGCCGCTGCCGGTGTGCCCGACGATGCCGACGAAGCTGCCCGCGGGCACCGCGAATGAGACGTCGTGTATCACCGGTACGGCGGCGTCGTAGCCGAAGCTCACGTTCGCGAGCTCCACCCTCCCCGCCTCGATGTGGCGGGCGTGCGTGGCTTCGGCGGTACGACCTTCCTCGAGCAGCGTGTCGACCCGCGCGGCGGCAACGACCGACTGTTGCAGGAGCGAGAACTGCATCGTGATCTGGATCAGCGGCTCCACCACGCGCGCCACGTACGCGATGAAGGCGTACAGTAATCCCACCTCCACGCCCTGCAGTCGCTGGGTGCCGATCGCCGCGACGATCGCGCAAATGAGCAAGATGCTGAGGAAATCGAGCGCGGGGCGCAGCAGCCAGGCGTTGGCGCGAACCTCGCCCAGCCGCGCCTGGTAGTGGGCGGCGTTGGTGCGGGCGAAGCGATCGGCGAAGCGACCGGCCGCGCCGGCGGCCTGCAGCACGCTCCTCCCCGCGATGCCTTCCGCCATCTGCGCGTTGAGGTCGCTGCGCAGCTCGCGCGAGCGCGTCACCGCCGCGGCCGACAGCCGCTGGTACCCCCAAACGATCGCGATGGTGGCCGGCACCAGCAGCAGCACGATCAGCATCAGTCGCCAGTCGAGCAGCAGCATCGCCACCGCGACGCCGAACAGCACGGTAAGCCCGAGCAGGATCTCGAACAGCACGGTCGTGTAGAGCTGGCGCACCGCTTCCGTGTCGTTGGTGATGCGGCTCACGAGCTGGCCGGTGATCGCGCGGTCGAAAAAACTCATCGGCAGCCGCAGCACGTGGCCGTACACGCGCTCGCGCAGGCGGCGCACCGAGCGGGCCGACAGGCCGGCCAGGCGCACGAGCTGGAAGTAGCGGATCGCGGAGGCGAGCCAGCCGGTGACGAGGTATCCCGCGAGCAGCAGCGCGATCGCCGGCACGTCCGCCACGCGCGGCAGGAGGTAGTTGTCGATGAAGCGCTTGCCGAAAATCGGCCCCGCGGCTTCCAGCAGCCCGGCAACCGCGAGCCAGGCCGCCGCCCACCACACCTGCCGCCGGTCCGGCCGCGCGGCGCGCCACAGCAGTGCGATCGCGTTGCGCCGCTCCGCGCCGCCGATACGGCGCAGGTCGGGATGCCCTGCGGTCTCGCCCGCCGCGCTCATGCCTCGGCCTCCGCGTCTGCTTCCAGGCTCCGCGCGAGCTGCTGGTAGCGCCACTGCGCCGCGTACCAGCCTGAAAGCCGCAGCAGCGCCTCGTGATCGCCGCGCTCGACGATGCGGCCGTGGGCGAGAACCACGATCTCGTCGGCGTCGGCGACCGCCGACAGGCGATGGCTCACGATGATCGCGCTGCGCATTGGGCTATCCTCCGCGCTGCGCGCTTCGGGGCCAGTGCGCGCTCGGGAGCGGCCCTTCGCGCTCACGCGCGCTTGCCGCAAGTGCGCGAGGATGCGCCCCTCGGTGCCGGTGTCCACCGCCGACAGCGCGTCGTCGAGCAGCAGCAGCGGCGCATCGGACAGGAGCGCGCGGGCGATCGCCACGCGTTGCCGCTGGCCGCCGGAGAGCGTGACACCGCGCTCGCCGACGCGCGTGTCGTAGCCGTGCACGAAGCGCAACACATCGGCGTGCAGGTCGGCCATCTTCGCGGCGCTCACGATTTCGTCGCGCGTCGCGTCCGCGCGCGCGAGTGCCACGTTGTCGGCGATCGTCGCCGAGAACAGGAACGGCTCCTGCGGCACCCACGCCAGAGCGCCACGCAGCGCTTCCAGCCGGAACTCGGTCACCGGAACGCCATCCCACGCGATCGTTCCCGCCTGCGGCGTGTAGTGCCGCAGCAGGAGATGCAGTAGCGTCGATTTGCCGGACCCCGTCGGGCCGACGATGCCGAGCGTGCGTCCCGGTGCCAGCTCGAAGCCTACGTCATCGACCGATTCGGACTCGGTCGCGGGGTAGCGGAACGTCACCCGGTCGAAGCGTAGCGTGCCCGACGGCGGGAGCGCACGCGTGCCCTCGTCGGCCATCGACAGCGGCGCGCGCAGCACGGGATCGAGCCGCGCCCACGCGGCCTTGCCCCGCTCGATCAGCGAGAACACCCACCCGGCGGCGAACATCGGCCAGATGAGCTGCCCGAGATACATCGTGAACGCGGTGAGCATGCCGATGGTGAGCTCGTCCTGCCAGACGAGCCAGCCGCCGAGCGCCAGCGTCAGCACGGTGGCGGCGGTCAGCGTCAAGCCGACCGCGGGCTCGTAGGCCGACTCCCACCGCTGCGCGTCGTAGCCCGCCTGCGCCGCGTCTTGCGCCCGCTGCGCGAAGTCGCGACCGGCACGCTTCTCGAGGCCGAGCGCGCGCAGCGTGCGCACCGCGGCCACCGTCTCCTGCACGTGGCCGTTCAAATCGGAGAAGCGGTCGAGCGAGCGCCGCCAGGCTTCGTGCACGCGCCGCGAGATGAGGTAGAAGGCGCCGGCCATGAGCGGGAACGGCAACAGTGCCACGAGCCCGAGCCGCCAGTCGACACCGAGCGTCATCATCGCCACCACCAGCACCAGCGTCAGCGTGCCGTCGAACGCCGCGAGGAACGCCTCGCCGGCCGCCATCTCGACGGCGTCGACGTCGTTGGTCGCGTGAGCCATGAGATCACCGGTGCGCTGCCGGTGGAAGAACGGCGGTCCCTGCAGCGACAACCGGCGGTAAAGCTGCGTGCGCAGCTCGACCCCCAGCCGGAACGCGGCGCTGAAGAGCCGCAGACGCCAACCCACGCGCAGAAAGTAGATGACCACGCCCATCGCGACCAGGATCGCGAGCTCCTGCCACAACGCCGGCCCCGCGCCGCGGCCGGCAACCAATCCGTCGATGATCGCGCCCACGCGCCGCGGTATCCATACCGTGAGCACCGCGATGCCGACCAGCATCGCGCCCGCGCTCGCGTACGCACGCCAGTGCCGCCCGGCGAACCCGGCGATGAGAAAAAGCAGACTCACAGGCGAATCTCGAACCGCGCGCCGCCGCCGGGCGTGTCGGTGATGACGAAGCGTCCCGCATGGGCGAGCGCGATCTCGTTGGCGATGGCAAGCCCGAGCCCCGTGCCCCCGCGGGTCGCATGATCGCCGCGCGAGAACCGCTGCACGACGCGGCTGCGCTCGGCCGGCGCAATGCCGGGTCCGGTGTCCTCGACCACGATCGCGGGCTCCGGCAGCTCGCGCACCGATACCGTGACGCGCGTGCGGGGCGGGCAGTACTTGAGCGCGTTGTCGAGGAGGTTGTTGATCGCCTCGGCCACCAGCGCCGCGTCCACTTCCGCGGTGACGTGCGCGGAGGTCTCGTCGAAGCCCAGGTCGATGCCCGCCGCCACCGCCGCCGGCACCCACGCGCTCGCGGTATCGAACGCGAGCTCGTACAGGTCGGTGCGCCGGCGCGCCGCTCCCGACTGCGCCTCCGGCTCCGCTCGCGACAGCAGAAGGAGCTGGTTGGCGAGCCGCGTGGCGCGCTGCACCGCGGATTGCACGCGCGCCACCGCGTCGCGCATGTCCTCGATGCGCTCGCAGTGCAGCGCCTGCTCGGCCGTAAGACTCAGCGTGGTGAGCGGCGTGCGCAGCTGGTGCGCCGCGTTGGCGATGAAGCTGCGATGGGCGAGCGCGGCGGCGTCGAGCTTGCCGATCAGCGCATTGAGCGCCTCGACCAGCGGCTGCATCTCCGCCGGCATGTTCTCGCCCGGGACCGCGGACAGCTCGCGGTAGCTCATGTCGCGCAGCGAGACCGAAAGCGCGTGCAGCCTGTCGGTCTGCACCACGATCGCGCGGTACGCGATATATCCCGCGACCAGAAGCAGCAGAACCTGCGGCACCCACACCCAGAGCAGAAGCTCGTCGGCGAGCCGGTCGCGCTTGCGCATAGTCTCGCCCACCGTCACCGTGACCTCCTCGCCCAGCGGCGGCAGCGGCGAGTCGAGGCGCACCCAGCGCATCTCGTGGCCCGCGATCGGGGCGTCGTAGAAGCGCGCGTTGTACAGCCGCTCTTCGTTGCGGCCCGCGAGCGGCACGTCGCGGCCGGCGATCACGCCGCTTTGCGAGCCCTCGACGCGGAAGACGATGCGATCCTCCGCGTCCCATTCGAACATCTCCTGCGCGGCGCGCGGCAGGTTGAGCGCCGCCCGCCCGCCGGTCACGCGCACCTGCTGCGCGAGGCTTTGCGCGGAGTCGGACAGCCAACGGTCGTACACGTGGTTCGCGTAGTAGTGCGCGGCCCACGCCGACAGCGCGCCGTCGAGCGCGAACAGCCCGAGCAGCGGCAACGCCACCTGCAGAAGCAGGCGGCGGCGCAGGCTCGCCGGGGTGCGCGCGGGGACGGCCGTGGGAAGTTTCACAGCGTGCGCAGCAGGTAGCCGAAGCCGCGCACGGTGACGATCTCCACGCCGTTGCCCTGGATCTTGTGGCGGATGCGGTGGACGTAGACCTCGACCGTCTTCTCGCCGATGTCCTCGTTGAGCGCCGCGAGCGTCTGCGTGAGCTGCGCCTTGGTCACCACCCGTCCCGCGTTCTTCAGCAGCCGGCGCAGGACGTGCAGCTCGCGCGGCGTCAGGCCCACCGGGCCGTCGCGGCCGGTCACGCGCGCTTCGTCGGCGGTGAGCCGCAGCGTGCCCTGCACGAGCTCCTGCGGCGCACCGCGGTCGGACCGGCGCAGCACGGCGCGGATGCGCGCGTCGAGCTCCGCGATGTCGAAGGGCTTCACGATGTAATCGTCGGCCCCCGCCCGCAGTCCGCCGACGCGCTCGACCGGCTGGTCGCGGGCGGTGAGGCAGATGACCGGCAACGCGTCGCCGCCCGCCCGCAACTCGCGCAGCACGTCGGCGCCGTCGCGGTCGGGCAGTCCCAGGTCGAGCAGCAGGAGGCTCGGCGCACGCGCCTTGAGCTGCGCCACCGCCTCGGCCGCGGTGCCGACCGTGTCGAGGCTGTAGCCCAACCGGCCGAGCTCGAGCGCGAGCAGGCGGGCGATGTGCGGGTCGTCCTCGACCGCCAGGATGCGGATCTGCATCGGTTCAATGTACCTTGAAATCCCGATGGCAGGCCAAGGCCCGCCTTGCCGCCCGGATTGAAAGCGATTTGAAAGCTCCGGCCCCTAAGCTTCGTGCGGGCAACATCCATTTTCCTCGCATCCGGCATGCTCATCCGCAGTCCCAAGGATTTCTGGGCCGGGCTCCTGTTCGTGGGCCTCGGCATCGGCGCCATCGGCATCGGTTCCGGGTACACCCTGGGCACGGCGGCGCGCATGGGGCCGGGCTACTTCCCGCGCATCTTGGGCTTGCTGCTCATCGTCCTCGGCACGATCATCGCCCTGCGCGGCGTGCGCATCCGCGGCGAGGCCGTGCCGGCGTGGAAGTGGCGCCCGACGCTGGTCGTGCTCGGCAGCGTCGTGCTGTTCGGCATGGTGGTGCCGAAGCTCGGTGTGGCCATCTCGACCGTCCTCCTGATCGTGGCGGCGAGTGCGGCGAGCCACGAGTTCCGCGTGCGGGAATCGGTCGCCGTCGGCGTGTTCCTGTCGGTGCTGGCGGTCAGCGTGTTCGTCGTCGGCCTGGGTCTGCAACTGCCGATCTGGCCGGGGTTCCTGCACTGATGGAGCTCCTGAACCATCTCGCGCTGGGTTTTTCGGTGGCGATGACGCCGATCAACCTCCTGCACGCGCTGGTCGGCGTCCTGCTCGGTACGCTGATCGGCGTGCTGCCCGGCATCGGCCCGGTCGCGACCATCGCGATGCTGCTGCCGACGACCTACGCGCTGCAGCCGGTGTCGGCGCTCATCATGCTCGCCGGCATCTACTACGGCGCGCAGTACGGCGGCTCGACCACCGCGGTGCTGCTCAACATGCCGGGCGAGTCGTCGTCGGTGGTGACCTGCCTCGACGGCCACCAGATGGCGCGCCGCGGCCAGGCCGGGGCGGCGCTGGCCACCGCGGCGTTGGGATCGTTCTTCGCCGGCACCGTGGCCACCATGCTGGTCGCCGGTGTGGCGATCCCGTTGTCCGAATTCGCGCTCAAGTTCGGGCCGGCGGAGTATTTCTCGCTGATGACGCTCGGTCTCATCGGGGCGGTGGTGCTCGCGAGCGGCTCGCTGGTCAAGGCCATCGCGATGATCGTCACCGGCCTCCTGCTCGGCATCGTCGGCACCGACGTCAACTCCGGCGCGCAGCGCTTCGCGTTCGGCATCCCGGAGCTCTCCGACGGCATCGGCGTGGTTGGAGTGGCGATGGGCCTGTTCGGCTTCGCCGAGATCATCACCAACCTCGAATCCACCGAAAAACGCGAGCTCGTCACCAACAAGGTGAAGGGCCTCTGGTTGACGAAGGAGCAGTTTCGCGCTGCCTGGCCCGCCGCATTGCGCGGCACGGGCGTGGGCTCCGTCCTCGGCATCCTCCCCGGGGGCGGGGCCATGCTGTCCTCCTTCGCTTCTTACACGCTGGAAAAGAAGATCGCCAAGGACCCGTCGCAGTTCGGCAAGGGGGCCATCGCGGGCGTGGCGGGTCCCGAGTCGGCCAACAACGCGGGGGCGCAGGCGTCGTTCATCCCGCTGCTGACACTCGGCATCCCCGAGAACGCGGTGATGGCGATGATGGTCGGCGCGATGACCATCCACAACATCCAGCCCGGACCGCAGGTGATGACGTCCAACCCGAAGCTGTTCTGGGGGCTCATCACGTCGATGTGGGTGGGCAACCTGATGCTGGTCGTGCTCAACCTGCCGCTGATCGGCATGTGGGTGAAGCTCCTCAAGGTGCCCTACCGCATGCTGTATCCGGCCATCCTGCTGTTCTGCGCCATCGGCGTGTACACGGTCAACAACACCGGCTTCGACGTGGTCATGACGGCGTTCTTCGGCTTTCTGGGCGTGCTGTTCGTGAAGCTCGGCTGCGAGCCGGCGCCGCTCTTGTTGGGCTTCGTGCTGGGCCCGATGATGGAAGAGAACCTGCGGCGCGCGCTGCTCCTGTCGCGCGGCGACCCTTCGGTTTTCGTGACCAGGCCGCTGTCGCTCGCGATGCTGGCCGCGGCCGTGCTGCTCGTGCTGGTGATCGCGCTGCCCAACATCCGGAGGACGCGCGAGGTGGCGTTCCAGGAAGCGACCTGAGCGCGAACCGCCCTGGAAGATGATGCAGAACGCGATCGAAGGCGACGGTGTGCGCACCACGCGCGGTGTTTGGTGCTGTTTCCGGTGGTCGCCCGACGGGCCGCCCCTAGGGCGACCGCCTGAAATCAACCTCGATGCAAAAGGCGCAACTTAAGCTTCCTCGCCATCCTTAGGACCGCTCGGACGCCTTTTGCATCGACCTGCAAGCACGGAGAGGGCCCGGCGGCGGCACCGCCAAAGGCCCCGGTGGAGGGGAGAAGCCCGGCGCGGGTGCGAGGACCTGCGCCGGGCGTTGCCTCACTAGCGGTCGGCCTCGGGCGGCCCGTCGGGCGCCCGCCGCGCAAGCGGCCGCGGGCCAGCGGCTCGTGCCGTGATCGATTGATGTTGGGATTGCCAAACCACATGTAGGTAGTCCAACATGGCGGCCGTGGACTTCATCTTCATGCTCACCCGCCACGACCGCACGGTCGAGGACGCGGCGGAGATCGCCGACGCGGTGTGCGACCTTGGTGTCACCCACGTCGGGTTCAAGGACGTCGGCGTGCCCGAGCCCGTCATGCGCGACCTCGTGGCCGCCATCGCCCACCGCGGCGGCACCACCTACCTCGAAGTGGTGAGCACCTCCGCCGAGTCGATCGCCCGCTCGCTCGCCACCGGCCGCCGGCTCGGCGTCGATTGCGTGCTGGGCGGCACCGACCTCGATGCGGCCCGGCGGATCCTGGGCGATCTCGGCAACTATTACCCGTTTCCCGGTCGGCCGGTCGGCCATCCCACCAAGCTCGAAGGTTCGCCCGCCCTCGTCGCCGAGCACTGCGCGGCGGCTGCCGCGACCGGCTGCGGCGGGGTCGACCTGCTCGCCTATCGCGCGACGCAAGCCGACCCGCTCGACCTCGTACGCGCCGCCCGCGCCGCGCTGCCAGGGCGGCGGCTGATCGTCGCCGGCAGCGTGAGCTGCGAGGCGCAGATCGCCGCACTCGCGCGCGCCGGCGCCGACGCGTTCACCATCGGCTCGGCGGTGTTCGAAGGGACGTTCTCGCCCGCCAAGGGCTCGCTGCGCTCGCAGGTGCGCGACATCCTCGCCGCGTGCGACCGAGCGGGGCGGCTCGCGGCGTGAGCGGGATCGGCCGCTCGCAATGACGGCCCGGCGGCTCACCCAGCAGCAGCGGCAGGCGCAGATCGTCGCGCTGGTGCAGCGCGAAGGGACGGTGCGCATCGCCGCCCTCGCCGATCTTTTCGACGTCACCGCCGAGACCGCGCGCCGGGACTTGGACGACCTCGCGCAGGCCGGCGCGCTCAACCGCACCTACGGTGGCGGCGCGAGCCGCTCGCTCACCGAGGAGCCGGGCATCGGCGAGCGCGGGCGCGAGCACGCGGCCGAGCGCGCGCGCGTGGGCGCCGCCGCCGCCGCGCTGGTCGAGGCAGGCGACGCGCTCATGATCGACTGCGGCTCCACGACCACGCTGTTCGCGCATGCACTGGCCGCGCGCGGACTTCCCCTGACCGTGCTCACCAACTGCCTGCTGGTCGCGCGCGCACTGGGGGCGAGCACGCAGTGCCGGGTACTGCTGTGTCCGGGCGAGTACGTGCTGCGCGAGGGCGGCGTGTACGGCGCCGACACGCTTGCGTTCCTGCGCGGGTTCCGCGCCGACAAGACCTTCATCGGCGCCGGCGGCATGACCGAGGATGGGGTGATGGACGCGGACTCCGCCAGTTGCGCGGTCAAGCGCGCGATGATCGGGCGCGCCGGGCGTACGCTGCTCGTCGCCGACAGCTCGAAGTACGGTGTGGCGCAGTTCGAGAAAGTGTGCGCGTGGTCCGACATCGACGACCTCGTGAGCGAGGCGCGCCCCGAAAAGCCGCTCGCCGCGGCGCTGCGACGCGCCGGCACCCGCGTCGTCGTCGCCACGTAAGGGCGCTTTGGGAGTACGACGCCGGCATTGTCGCTGCCATACCCGCGTGCTATCGTCCGCACGCGTTTTCGCCGTCCGACCGGCACTGAAAGGAGAAGCCATGGTCCGCCGCTTCATCGCTTTCCCCGTCGTCGCGCTGCTGCTCGCGCTGTTCGCACTCGCCGCGCGCGCGGGCGAGATCACCGCCTACACCGCATTGGAGGAGGATGACGTCAAGGTCTACCTCCAGGCGTTCAACAAGGCGAAGCCGAACGTCAAGGTCAACATCCTGCGGCTGTCCACCGGCGACCTGATGGCGCGCATCCTCACCGAGAAGGCGAACCCGCGCCACGACGTGATCTGGGGGGTTGCCGTGACGCAGATGGTCGACCCGCGCATCCTCGAGATGGCGGAGGCCTACAAGCCCGCGGGGTTCGACCGGATCAACCCGCAGTTCAAGGACCCGGACGGCCGCTGGTTCGCGACCACCGGCTACTTCGCGGGATTCTGCGTCAACAACGAGGTCCTGAAGAAAAAGGGCCTGCCGATGCCCACGTCGTGGGCAGACCTCACCAACCCCGTGTACAAGGGCCAGATCGTCATGCCCAACGCGGCGAGCTCGGGCACCGGCTACGCGCAGGTGGTGAGCATCCTGCAGATGATGGGCGAGGAGAAGGGGTGGAATTACCTGAAGGAGCTCGACAAGAACATCGCGCAGTACATCAAGTCGGGCTCGCGTCCCTGCCGCGCGGCCGCCACCGGCGAGTACGCCATCGGCCTGTCGTTCGCGTTCTCCGGCGTGAAGCAGATCATGGAAGGCTATCCGATCACGCTCGTGATCCCGAAGGAAGGCGCGGGCTACGAGACCGAGGTGAGCCTGCTTATGAAGACGTCGAAGAACAAGGAGGACTCGAAGCAGTTCCTCGACTGGCTGCTCACCCAGGACGCCGCCAAGCTGTACGGCGAGCGGGCCGAGATGTCGGCGGTCCCGGGCTCGAAGGCCACCGAGGCGGTGCTCAAGGCCGGGCTGCCGGCGGACGTGTCGACGGTGCTGTGGAAGATGGACTTCGCGAGCTCGTCCAAGAACAAGGACCGCATCATCGCCGAGTGGAAGCAGAAGATCGAGCGCTGACCCGCGATTCGACCTCGCGGCGGAACGGCGCGCGCGGGCGCGCGCCGTTCCGGAGCCTCGGCTCCTTGGAACATCTCGATTCCCGCGCCGTCGGAGTGTCGCCTCGCGTCGGTCGCGCGGGGACGCACGCTGCCTCCGAGCGTTCGGTGGTGGGTGTCACGTCCGCGTGTCGGCCACCGCCATCGCTCGCGGACGCGCACTGCGCGCCTGGCCTTCGGTCCGCTCGCTCAGGCGTGTCGCGCCTCCCTCGCTGCGCTCGGCCCCCGCGCTCACTCCCATGTTCCTGACCCTGCGCAACGTGGTCAAGCGCTTCGGCGCGGTGACCGCGCTCGATGACGTGAGCCTCGACATCGCCGAGGGCGAGTTCGTGTGCTTCCTCGGTCCCTCGGGCTGCGGCAAGACCACGCTGTTGCGGGTAATCGCGGGGCTGGAGGCGCCGGACGCCGGCGCCATCCTGCTCACCGGCCGGGAGCTCGCGGGGGTGTCGGCGCGCTCGCGCAACTTCGGCATCGTATTCCAGTCGTACTCGCTGTTTCCCAACATGACGGTCGCGCGCAACGTCGCCTACGGGCTCGAGTGCCGCGCCTGGGAGCGCGCGGCGATCGCGGGCCGGGTGCGCGAGATGCTCGACCTCGTGGACCTCGCCGACCAGGCGCACAAGTACCCCCACCAGCTCTCGGGCGGCCAGCAGCAGCGCATCGCGCTCGCGCGCGCGCTCGCGGCCAAGCCGGTGGTGCTGCTGCTCGACGAGCCGCTGTCCGCGCTCGACGCCAAGGTGCGCGAGGATCTACGCGGGGAGGTGAAGGACCTGCAAAGCCGGCTGTCGATCACCACCATCATGGTCACCCACGACCAGCACGAGGCGATGGAGGTTGCCGACCGCATCGTGGTGATGAACGCCGGCAAGGTGGCGCAGGTCGGCAGCGGCGCCGACCTCTACGCCCGCCCCGACGACCCGTTCGTGGCCGGCTTCCTCGGGCGCATGAACAAGGTCACCGCCGCGTTCGCGCCCGCGGCCGCTCGCGCGGCGGGCAGCTTCCTCGGCGTGCGTCCGGAGGACGTCGAGATCGAGCCGACGGGCACGCCGGCGAACGGCATGCCGGTTGCGGACATCGAGAAGTGCGTGTTCCTCGGCAGCTGTACGCGGGTGACGCTGCGCATCGCCGAGGATCGCCTGCTGGTCGAGCTGCGCGGCAAGCGCATCGATCTCGCACCCGGCGGCCGCGTCGCGGTGCGCATTCCCGACCAGGCGCTGCACCGCCTCCCCGAATGAGCATGGCGGTCCCGGCGGCGGTCACGCGCGACATTCCCGACCGCGACCGGATCGTCGTCGCCGTCGCGGTGGCGCTGGTCGTGCTGCTGCTCGCGGCGTTCGTGCTCGCTCCCCTGTTCGCGATCCTGCGCACGAGCTTCGCCACCCCCGACGGCTTCGGCTTCGCCAACTATGCGCGCTCCTTCGCAAGCCCCAAGTTCGCGCGGGTGGTCGGCAACAGCTTCGCGGTGTCGCTGACCACGACCGCGATCACCCTCGTCCTCGCCTACGGGCTCGCGTACGCGATGCAGCGCACGCGCATGCCGGGCAAGCCCGTGTTCGCCATCCTCGTGCTGCTGCCGCTGTTCGCCCCGTCGCTGGTGCAGGCGCTGGGCATCCTGTTCCTGTTCGGCCGCAACGGTGTGCTCAACCGCACGTTCGACTTGGGCATCGACCCGTACGGCTTCTGGGGCATCGTGATCGCCGACGTCCTGTACAGCCTGCCGCACGCGTACCTCATCCTGTCCGCGGCGCTCGCGGCCGCCGACGCGCGCCTGTACGAGTCCGCGCGCATGCTCGGCGCCACCAGCGGCCGCATCTTCCGCACGATCACGCTGCCGGCGACCAAGTACGGCCTGCTGTCGGCGGGCTTCGTCGTGTTCACCATCGTCATCACCGACTTCGGCAACCCGGTGGTGATCGGCGGCGACTTCAGTGTGCTCGCCACCGAGATCTACAACCAGGTCTCCGGACAGGCCAACCTGACCATGGGTGCCGTGATCGGCGTCGTGCTGCTGCTGCCGGCAGCGCTCGCCGTCGTGCTCGAGAAGTGGGTGATGCGCACGAGCCACGCCACCGTCACCGCGCAGGCGCAGCCGCTGGTGCTCGATCGGCGACGCGGGCGCGACGGCGTCGCGTTCGCCTACGCGGCGATTCTGTGCGGCGCGATCGCGATCGTGATCGGCGTCGTGTTCGTGGCTAGCTTCGTGACACTCTGGCCGTACAACATGCACCTGAGCCTTCGCCACTACCGCTTCGACGTGCAGCAGGGCATCGCGCCGCTGTGGACAAGTGTGTGGGTGTCGCTGATCGCCGCGGTCTTGGGCGTGCTGGTCACCGTGACGGCCGCGGTGCTCGCCCGCAGGCTGGGCGGCGGCGCCGCGCGCGCGCTGTACTTCCTGTCGATCCTGCCCGCGGCCGTGCCGGGGATGGTGCTGGGCTTAGGCTACGTGCTGGTGTTCAACGATCCGCGCAACCCGCTCGAAATCCTGTACGGCACGCTCGTGATCCTCGCAGTGTGCAACGTCTACCACTATCACGCGCAGGGCTACCTCATCGCGGCCACCGGCCTTAACCAGGTAAGCCGGGTGTTCGACGAGGCCTCGACGTCGCTGGGCGGCAGCTTCCTGCGCACGCTGCGCGCGGTGACCCTGCCGATCGTCGCGCCCGCGATCGCGAGCATCGGCGTCTTCTTCTTCGTGCGCAGCATGGTCACGCTGTCCGCGCTCATCTTCATCGTGACCCCGCAGACGCAGGTCGCCGCCGTCTCCGTGCTACTGCTCGACGACTCGGGCAGCCACAACCAGGCAGCCGCGTTCTCCGTGTGCATCATGGTCGTGGTCGGCGCCGCGCTGCTCGCCTTCAACGGCCTCGTCGCGCTCATGAAGCGGCGCGCGCTAGTGATCTGACTACTTGAAGAGTGTCATGGAAGAACGTATCTCGGCGGCCGACGCCAACCGCAAGTTCTCCCTGCTTTTGCGCCGAATCCGCGAAGGGCGCAGCTACGTCGTGACCAGTCACAAAAAGCCCGTCGCACGGCCAGTGCACCGAACCGGGGCATGGGTTCTACGGCACCCCGCGCGCGGCCCTCGTGTCCGCCTCGAGAAACAGCGCGCGGTCCGTGCCGAGCGCTGGACGCGCGACGAGCTCTGGGAAGGGAGCGGCCACGAGGTCCTCACCGATCCCCCGACCGGTCATCAAGCGCAAACTCGGGAATGTCGATTCGGCCGCTCCCCGTTCGTCGTAAGGTTACCCAGGTCGACGCCGCATCGCGGCCCGGCGTGGGCCAACCGTCAACGCAATGGCCACGTGGAGGAAACGATGAAGCCAGCAAAGAACACGATCTGTCTTTGGTACGACGGCGGCGCCGAAGAAGCCGCGCGCTTTTACGCCAAGACCTTTCCCGATTCATCCGTGGGCGCGGTCCATCGCGCGCCGGGAGACTATCCATCCGGCAAGGAAGGGGATGTATTGACGGTGGAATTTAGCGTCCTTGGCATTCCCTGCCTTGGCCTCAACGGCGGGCCCGCCTTCAAGCACAACGAAGCGTTCTCGTTCCAGGTCGCAACCGCCGACCAGGCGGAAACCGATCGCTACTGGGACGCGATCGTCGGCAATGGCGGCCAGGAGAGCGCATGCGGCTGGTGCAAGGACAAGTGGGGCCTGTCGTGGCAAATCACGCCAACGGCTTTGACCGAAGCGTTCACCGGGCCCGATCGCGCCGCTGCCAAGCGAGCTTTCGACGCGATGATGCAGATGAGAAAAATCGACGTCGCCGCCATCGAAGCGGCACGGCGCGGCTGAAACCGAGCGAGCCCCGACGGAGAAGCACCATGCCCGAATCCGAGTACCTGCTCCTCTCGCGCGGACAGTGGGACGCGTCAGCTTCTCCCTCCGAGGTCGAGGCCGCCATCGACCGCTTCTATGCCTGGTACGAAGACATGGTCGCCATGGGCAGATTCAGGCGCGGTCACCGGCTCGCGAGCGGCGGCAAGCTCGTCGCTCGCGGCCACATCACCGACGGCCCCTTCGCCGAGGCCAAGGAGCTCATCGGCGGCTATTGGTTCATCGTCGCTGCCAGCCTGGAAGAGGCCGCCGCCACCGCCGCACAGAATCCGTGCCTGGCGTACGGACTCACGTTCGAAGTTCGCCCCATCGAGAACGAACGTGCGAGTGCATTCCGCAAGAGCAACGAGACACCGCCATCCTGGCAGTAGCTCCGCCCGAAATCGTCCGCACCCAGGATCCGTTCACCTAACCGCTATTGCGGCGGGATGCGCAGCACCTGCCCCGGGTAGATCTTGTCGGGGTGTTGCAGCATCGGGCGGTTGGCCTCGAAGATGACCATGTACTTGTTAGGATCGCCGTAGCTCGCCTTGGAGATCTTGGACAGGTTGTCGCCGGACTTCACGGTGTAGTAGGTCGCTTCCGGGGCGCTCTGGTCGACCGTCATCTGGTTGTCGACCGCGACCACGCCGGCCACGTTGCCCGCGGCGAGCGCGATTTTCTCCTTGGTGGCCTGGTCGGCCGCGATGCCGTACACCTTGACGGTCGAGCTGGCGCCGTCGAAGGTCACGGTCAATCCGGTCGCGGACAGGCTCTGCGCCTTGATGTAGTCGAGGATCGCGTCGCCGGCCGCGTCGTTGGCAGCCTTGATCTTGGCGTCGTTGCCCGGATCGGCCTGGACCTCGGTCATGGCCGCCTGCGCCTTGCCGCGCCCGAAGAGCTTCTCGCCGGCTTCCTTGACGAAACTGATGAGGGACATTTGCTGCTCCTTGGTTGTTGGTCGAGGGGGTCCAAGAGCTTACACCACGCGGGCGCCGATTTTTTGTTACGCTAGCGGCATTGCCCCTCCCCCTGGCGAAATCGTGAAGATCCTGGCTTGTTTCGTGCTGGCGCTGCTCGTCGCGGGATGCATCCCAATCGGCGCTCGGGTGTCCAACATGTACACCGACGCCCCGCCGGCCATCGCTGCTACGTAAGCCGCGGGAGACCCGCCGCCTCGATCGATGCCGGCCAGGAGCGCGTTCAGGAAGCGCGGCTCGAGATGAAGCGCCGACAGTTCGTATTTGCCATTGTTAGCGCCGCGACCCTCACGCCGATCTTCGGCGTCGCGCAATCCAAAACCGCGCGCCTCGGAATCCTCGCCACCGCTGACCGCCCGACCCCTGGTGGCCCGTACGACCACTTCTTCCAGGCGCTCGCGACGGCTGGCTGGGTCGGCGGCAGAGGCTTGGTCGTCGACTGGCGGCAGGCAGAGGGCGATACCGAGCGCATGTCGCCGCTTGCGGCGGAGCTCGTGGCACTCAAGCCGAACGTCATTTTTGCATCGACGCAGCCCGCTGCGGTGGCGGTCATGACGATGACGAAGGCCATTCCGATCGTGTTTGCCCTCGTTCATGAGCCGCTGTCCGCCGGGCTCGCCGAGACCCTCGCACGTCCAGGCAAGAACGCCACCGGCTTGGCGTCGATGAACGTGGACATCTTGAGCAAGCGCATCGAGCTGTTGCTGGAAGTGGTGCCGTCGGCCAAGCGCATCGCCTTGCTGTATCAGCCGGAGTTGGATGTGAACGTGCGGCAGGCGGCGTTGGCGGAACAGGTGATTCGGTCGCGCAACTTGAGGGCACTGAGGGTTGCCATCGGACGTCCGGAATCCTTCGGGCCGGCGTTCGAGTCACTTGCACGCGAGCGGCCCGACGCCGCGGTGGTGATCGAAAACCCAAGCGTTTTCACCCATCGGATCGAGATCGTGCGGCGCATGGCGGCGTTAGCCCTGCCGGCGATGTACGGGTTTCAGCCCTTCGCGCTGGACGGCGGGCTCATGTCCTACTCGATCGACTTCATCGATCAGTTCCGGCGCGCTGCGGGCTACGTCGATCGCATCCTGCGCGGCGCGAGGCCGGGCGAGCTTCCGATCGAGCAGCCTCGAAGGTTCGAGCTCACGGTGAATCTGAAGACAGCGAAGGAGCTTGGCATCACGATTCCGCGCTTGATCCTGCTGCGCGCCGATCGGGTGATCGAATAGATTGGCGGGAATGACGCCTTGCCACCTGGGACAGGAAGCCGGACCCTGACTCAGTCGCCTTCGGCCGGGATGTAGCGGACCGAGAGCACGCCGTGGATCGCCTCGAGGGCACCGACGACGCCGTCGGCGACCGGGCTGTCGACGTCGACCAGCGTGAACGCCATCTCGCCGCGCGACTTGTTGAGCATGTTGTGGATGTTGAGCCCCGCCTGCGCCATGGTGGTCGAGATCTGGCCCAGCATGTTGGGCACGTTGGCGTTGGCGATCGCGATCCGGAACGGCGACTCGCGCATCATCTCCAGAGCCGGGAAGTTGACCGAGTTCTGGATGCTGCCGTGCTCCAAGTACTCGCGCACCTGGTCGACCACCATGACCGCGCAGTTCTCCTCCGCTTCGGCCGTGGAGGCGCCCAGGTGCGGCAGCGCGACCACGCCGGGATGGTGCAGCAGGCGCGGACTCGGGAAGTCGGTGAAGTACGCCTTGAGGCGTTGCGAGGCGAGCGCCGCCAGGGCCGCCTCGTCGTCGACGATGCCGTCGCGCGCGAAGTTGAGCAGCGCCGCGCCCGGCTTCATGGCCGCGAAGCGCGCGGCGTTCATGAGGTTACGGGTCGCACCGGACAGCGGCACGTGCAAGGTGACGAAGTCGGACTGCTTCAGCGCGTCCTCGATGCTGTGCGCGCGGCGCACGCCCGAGTGCAGCCGCCATGCGGCGTCGACCGTGATCTCGGGGTCGAATCCGATCACCTTCATGCCGAGCTTGATCGCGGTGTCGGCGACCAGGCCGCCGATCGCCCCGAGCCCGACGATGCCGAGCGTGCGGTGCGGCAGCTCCACGCCGGCGAACTGCTTCTTGCCGCCTTCGACCCTTGCCTCGAGGTC
Source organism: Burkholderiales bacterium (assembly GCA_020845855.1). Lineage (GTDB taxonomy): Bacteria > Pseudomonadota > Gammaproteobacteria > Burkholderiales > Casimicrobiaceae > VBCG01. The sequence continues at coordinate 13,374 of JADLEZ010000132.1, read as the reverse complement.
GGCGTCGCGGGCATCGAGGCTCGCGACGTAGCCGAGCGCCGGGGCGACGTTGCGGGCGGACATGAGGAGCGCCGCGAGCACCAGCTCCTTCACCGCGTTGGCGTTCGCGCCCGGCGCGTTGAACACCGGGACGCCGCGCTCGGACATCGCGGCGACCGGGATGTTGTTGGTACCCGCCCCTGCGCGCCCGACCGCCTTCACGCTCGCCGGGATCGCCATGCCGTGCATGTCGTGCGAGCGCACCAGGATCGCGTCCGGCTGCTCGCACACCTTGCCGACCGCGTAGCGCGCGGCGGGGAAGCGGTGCAGGCCGTGGCTCGAGATCTGGTTGATCGTGAGGATTTGATACTTGGTCATGTGCAAGCCCCTCACCCCGGCCCTCTCCCCGCACGCGGGGAGAGGGTGCCCGACAGGGCGGGTGAGGGGTGTCCCCTATCCATGCTTCCGCTCGAACTCTTTCATCCACTCGACCAGCGCACGCACGCCCTCGATCGGCATCGCGTTGTAGATCGACGCGCGCATGCCCCCCACCGAGCGGTGCCCCTTGAGCTGCACCATGCCGCGCTCCTTCGCACCCTTCAGGAACGGCTCGTCGAGCGCCGGATCCGGCAGCTTGAACGGCACGTTCATGCGCGAGCGGTCCTCCCGGCGCACGGGGCTCGTGAAAAAGCGCGTGCCGTCGAGGCAGTCGTAGAGGAGCTTCGCCTTGGCGATGTTCTTCTGCTCGATCGCGGGCAGGCCGCCCTGCGCCAGCAGCCATTCGAACACCAGTCCCGCGACGTAGATCGCGTAGGTCGGCGGCGTGTTGAGCATCGAGTCCGCCGCCGCCTGCTCCTTCCAATGGAACGCGGACGGCGTGATCGGCAGCGCGCGGTCGAGGAGGTCCTTGCGCGCGATCACGATGGTGAGCCCCGCGGGGCCGATGTTCTTCTGCGCGCCGGCGTAGATCACGCCGTACTTCCCGACGGGCAGCGGCCGCGACAGGATGTGCGACGACATGTCCGCCACCAGCGGCACGCCGCCCACGTCCGGCGTCCAGTGGTACTCCACGCCGCCGATCGTCTCGTTGCCGCAAATGTGCACATACGCCGCCCCGGGCGTGAGCCGCCACGTGGAGCGCTCGGGAATGCGGGTGAAGCCGTCCGCCTCCGACGACGCGGCGACGTTGACCCGGCCGTACTTGCCGGCCTCCTTGATCGACTTCTTCGACCACTCCCCGGTGTGGATGTAGTCGGCGACCGTGTGGCCGCCGAAGAGGTTCATGGGCACGATGGCGTTCTCGCCGATCGCCCCGCCCTGCAGGAACAGCACCTCGTAGTCGTCGCCGATCGCGAGCAGCGCGCGCAGGTCGGCCTCGGCCTTGTCGGCGATGGAGACGAATTCCTTGCCGCGATGGCTCATCTCCATGACGCCCATTCCGGTGCCGTGCCAGTCGAGCATCTCGGCAGCGGCCTCGCGCAGGACCGGCTCGGGCAGCATCGCCGGACCGGGGCTGAAGTTGAAGATGCGCATGAACCGAACGTCCCTTCAGGAAGCGATCCCGCCATTATCGCGTTGTCCCGATACGGCGGCCGGGCCTCGCTAAAAATAGCGCGACCCGAGTCGGAAGTTCGCTATTTCCGCGCGGCCGGTTGCCGTCCTTCCGGAAGGTCCACGCCCAGGAAGCGCGAAACCCGGATCTCCGCGCCTTCACGCTGGTGACGCGAGACCTCGTCGATCCGTTGCCAGTCGGCCACGGTCATGCGCGAGCGCAGGCGCACGTACTCCGCCCACGAGCTCACGATGTAACGCTCGACGAACACGCCGTCTTGCCCAAGGTCGCGGAACACCCGCCAGCTGAGGGCGCCATTGCGGCGGCGCAACGGCCCCATCGCGCGCATCGCGCGCAGGAACGCATCGCGGCTCTGCGGCAGGATTCGGTACTCGATCTGGATCAGCACCGGACCGTCGTCGGGCTCAGGCTCGGCGAGCACCGCGATCTCGCCCGCCTGTGCGCCGGGCAGGACATCCTTCTCGCCGCCCAGGCGCACGCGCACGCGCCGGTGCAGCGCGAGCAGCGCGAGAAACGTCACCGCCGCCGCCAGCAGCGACACGCGCGTCCCCCGCCAGGTGGCGACGACACCCCACAGCACGCTGCCGACAGCGAGCGCGGTCTGGGCGGTGACGAACGACATCCCGGCCATGCGCGCGCGCACCCATGCCGGCGCCACGCTCTGCGTTCCCGCGCTGAGCGACACGAGCACGCCGGCCCAGGCGGCGCCGCAGCCGAACGTTCCGATCATGGCCAGCGCCGGGATCCCGGTGGCCGCGAGCAGCGTGCACGCGATCACGAACAGGAGCGACGCGGCGACCACCATCCGTTGCAGCGAATGCTTGCCGAGCGCGGCGGGAAGGTTGAGCGACGCGACGACCGCCCCGGCGCCGAAGCAGCCGAAGAGCAGCCCGAAGCCGCCGGCGCCGAGATCGAGTTGGTCGCGCGCGATCACCGGCAGCAATGCGTACACCGCGCTCGCGCAAAAGCAGAACGTGAGGTTGCGCAGCATGATCGCCCGCATCGGCGCCGAATGCCGCAGAAACCGCAGGCCGCTGAAGATCCCGCCCAGCAGGGTCTCCGGGATACCGGGGAGCGCGGGCGGCTGCGGCTGCCAGGAGCGGACGACGAAGATCATGCCGGTGAAGAACACCGCGCTCGCGAGGAAGGCGCTGCCGGATCCGATCCACGCCGTGAGCGCGCCCGCGAGCGCGGGGCCGACCGCGCGCGACACATTCATGGCGATCGCGCCGAGTGCGACCGCCTTCGGCACCTCGACGCGGGCGACGAGCTCGTTGATGCTCGCCTGCGCGGCCGGCACGTAGAACATGAACGCGGCGCCGATCACGAACGTGAGCACCAACAGCGCCCACGGCGTCATCAGACCCGCGAGCGTGACGAGGCCGAGCACGACGGTGCCGGCGAGCAAGGCGATGCTGGTCACGAGGAGAACGTGACGGCGCTCGACGATATCCGCCAGCGCGCCGGCGACGAGGCCGAACAGGATCGCCGGCGCCGTGCTCATGGTCTGCACCAGCGCGACCATGAGCGCCGACGGCGTCAGGGTCGTCATGAGCCACGCCGCCATCGTCGCCTGCATGGTGTATCCGAGGGCGATGCCGATCGAGCCGAAATAGTACCCGCGGAACGCGGGGTGGCGCAGCGGCGTGGCGGCCAGCACTTGCGAAACCACGGTAGCGAAGGAGGTGGACACGCGCGACAGTTTAGCGCGGCGCCGGATCGGCACTGCGCGTGCGGGCTCCAACCACCAACGCGAGGGTGCGTTACTGCACGGAGACGAGGCCCATGTCGGGCAGGCGGTGGGCAATGCCCTTGTGGCAGTCGATGCAGGTCTTCTGGCCGGTGACGAGGAAGCGCGCGTGCATGTCCGCGGCGCGCGGGCTCTGCCGCGTGAAGTCCATGCTGTCCGCGCCGTGGCAGTTGCGGCATTCGAGCGAGTTGTTCGCCTTCATCCGCACCCACTCGTTCTGCGCGAGGGCGAGGCGATGGTCGAGGAACTTCTCGCGGGTGTCGATGGTGCCGAAGATCTTGCCCCACACTTCCTTGGACGCCTGCATCTTGCGGGCGATCTTGTCGGTCCAGTCGTGCGGCACGTGGCAGTCGGGGCACACCGCGCGCACGCCCGAGCGGTTGGTGTAGTGGATCGTGCGCTGGAGCTCGACGTACACGTTGTCGCGCATCTCGTGACAGCCGGTGCAGAAGGCCTCGGTGTTGGTGAGCTCCATGGCGGTGTTGAAGCCGCCCCAGAAGACCACGCCCGCGATGAAGCCGCCGACCACGAGGAAGCCCAGGCTGTAGTGGCGGCTCGGCCGGCGGATGGTCGCCCAGTACCGCTTGAGCAGCTCGGCGAGCGGGCGCACGGGCTACTTCTTCACCGGCGGCTTGGCCGGCGCGACGGCTTGCTTGATGACTTCGTCGACGTCCACGAAGCGGTTCCCCACCAGCGGCTTGGCATCCACCTGTGTCACGTGGCACTGCTCGCAGAAATACCGGCGCGGCGAGATCTCCGCCAGGAAGTTGCCGTCGCGGTCCATGTAGTGGCTCACGCTCACCGCGACCGCCTGGGTGACGGCGGCGCGCCCGCGGCTGTGGCAGCCGAGGCACGCGTTGACGTGAAGGTCGACCTGGTAGTTGTCGATCTTGTGCGGAATGGTCGGCGGCTGCATGGAGTACGCGCGCTCGCGCCGCAGGTCCTTGTTCTCGGGATTGGTCAAAAGCGGCGGCTTGGTCTCGTCGGCGACCGGCGTGCGGCCGCGCATCGCGTCGAAGTTGGGCGACTGGGCGAAGGCGACGGAGCAGACGAGCAGCGCGGCAAGCGCCGTAAGCCCCGTCCCGCAGGGCCGCCCCAAGGGACGGGTGCGCCCCCTCAGGGGGCAGCGAGCGGCGCCTTTGTTGTTGCCGCGAGCGTGGGGGTCGTTCACTATGCGTCCCCCACTTTCTCGATGCGGCAGGCGCACTTCTTGAAGTCGGTCTGGAGCGAAATGGGGTCGGTCGCGTCCAGGGTCGCCTTGTTGATGAGCTGCGAGGCGTCGAACCACGGCACGAACACGAGGCCGCGCGGCACCTGGTTGCGGCCGCGCGTCTCCACTCGCGAGCGCATCTCGCCGCGCCGCGACACGACCTTCACCTCGCTGCCGCGGCGCAGGCCCAGGCCCTTGGCGTCCTCCGGATGCATGTACACGACCGCGTCCGGGAAGGCGCGGTACAGCTCCGGCACGCGGCGCGTCATCGACCCCGAGTGCCAGTGCTCGAGCACGCGGCCCGTGCACAGCCAGTACGGGAACTCCTTGTCCGGCGACTCGGCCGCCGGCTCGTACGGCAGCGCCCAGATCACGGCGCGGCCGTCGGGGTTGCCGTAGAACTGGAACCCGCTGCCGGCCTTGACGTAAGGATCGCTGCCTTCGGCGTAGCGCCAGCGCGTTTCCTTGCCGTTGACCACGGGCCAGCGCAATCCGCGCGTCTCGTGATACATGTCAAAGGGCGCCAAGTCGTGGCCATGGCCGCGGCCGAACTGCGCGTACTCCTCGAACAGGCCCTTGTGCACGTAGAAGCCGAACGCCTTCGACTCGGCGTTGGCGTACTCCGGATCGGCCTGCGACGCCGGGAACCGGTCGACGCTGCCGTTGCGGTACAGCACGTCGAACAGGCTCTTGCCGCGCACCTCGGGCATCTTCGCGATCAGCTCGGCGGGCCACACCTCCTCGATCTTGAACCGCTTCGAGAACTCCATGAGCTGCCAGAGGTCCGAGCGGGCCTCGCCCGGCGCGTCGACGAGCTGGTGCCAGAACTGCGTGCGGCGCTCGGCGTTGCCGTAGGCGCCCTCCTTCTCCACCCACATCGCCGCCGGCAGCACGAGGTCGGCCAGCAGCGTGGTCACCGTCGGGTACGCATCGGACACCACGATGAAGTTGGCGGGGTTGCGGTAGCCGGGCAGGCCCTCCTGCATGAGGTTCGGACCGGCCTGGATGTTGTTGGTGACCATCACCCAGTAGGCGTTGAGCTTGCCGTCCTTGAGCATCCGGTTCTGCAGCACGGCGTGATAGCCGGGCTTGTCGGGGATAGTGCCGGCCGGAACCTTCCAGACGCGCTCGGCTTCCGCGCGATGCTTGGGATTGGTGACGACCATGTCGGCCGGCAGGCGGTGCGAGAACGTTCCCACCTCGCGCGCCGTGCCGCAGGCCGACGGCTGCCCGGTGAGCGAGAACGGGCTGTTGCCGGGGGTCGAGATCTTGCCGGTCAGGAGGTGGATGTTGTAGACCAGGTTGTTGCACCACACGCCGCGCACGTGCTGGTTGAAACCCATGGTCCAGAACGACATCACCTTCACCCGCGGGTCGGCGTACAGCTCGGCGAGCTGGTCGAGTTGCGTCTTCGGCACGCCCGAGAGCTTGCTCACGTACGCGGCGTCGTACTTCGCCACGTAGCGCGCGTACTCGTCGAACGTCATCGGCTTCCCACCACCCGGCTCGCCCGCGTTCTTGGCGCGCTTCTGGCGCGGGTCCTCGGGACGCAGGCCGTAGCCGATGTCGTCGTTGCCGAGCTTGAACGTCGTGTGCTTGTCGACGAAGGCGCGGTTCACGCGATTGGTCTTGATGATGTAGTTCGCGATGTAGTTCAGTATGGCGAGGTCGGTCTGCGGCGTGAAGATGATTCCAAGGTCGGCGAGCTCGAAGCTCCTGTGCTCGAACACCGACAGCACCGCGACCTTCGTCTTCGGCGACGACAGCCGGCGGTCGGTGACCCGGGTCCACAGGATCGGGTGCATCTCGGCCATGTTCGAGCCCCACAGCACGAACGCGTCGGCGTGCTCGATGTCGTCGTAGCAGCCCATCGGCTCGTCGGCGCCGAAGGTGCGCATGAAGCCGGCCACCGCCGAGGCCATGCAGTGGCGCGCGTTGGGGTCGATGTTGTTGCTGCGAAACCCCGCCTTCATGAGCTTCGCGGCGGCGTAGCCCTCGAAGATGGTCCACTGGCCGGACCCGAACATGCCCACCGCGGTGGGCCCCTTCTCCTTCAGCACGCGCTTCCACTGCGCGGCCATCTCGTCGAACGCGCGGTCCCACGACACCGGCGCGAACTCGCCGTTCTTGTCGTACTTGCCGTCCTTCATGCGCAGAAGCGGCGTCGTCAGCCGGTCCTCGCCGTACATGATCTTGGACAGGAAGTAGCCCTTGACGCAGTTCAGGCCGCGGTTGACCTCGCTGTTGATGTCGCCGTGGGTGGCGACCACGCGGCCGTCCTTTACCGCGACGTTGACGCCGCAGCCGGTGCCGCAGAAGCGGCACGCCGCCTTCGACCACTTCATCTTGGTGCGCGCGGCGTCGGCGACGATGCCCTGCGCGGCGCCCGGCAGCGGCACGCCCGCGACGGCAGCCGCGGCGGCCGCCGCCGAGTTCCTCACGAATTCACGGCGCGTGATCTTCAAGGTCCACCTCTTCGTTCATCGAGTCCGAGGGCTCGGCGTGCTGGTACACGAGCGCGGCGGCGAGCACTCCGTCCTGCGTCTGGATGCGGCACAGCGCTTCCGCGACCGCGTTCGAAGACCCCGCCTCCAGAGTCACCACGAGCTTGCCGTCGGGGCTTTGCGCATGCACGCGCGCGCCGCGCAGGCGGCCGATGCGGCGGGCGACCGCCGCGGCCGCGTCCGGATACGCGTGCACGACCACGCCCGCGACATGCGCTTCACCGGTCATTGGATTACCCTCCGCGCCTTGCGCTTCGGGGCCTATTCGCGCTCGGGAGCGGCCCTTCGCGCTCATGTCAGCCACCCGTGGGCGGGCCAGCGATGAGCTGGTACATCCACACCGCGAAGCCGTAGCCGGCGATCAGGAGCCCGGTCAGGACCGGCACCATCACGATGGTCAGGAAGAGGAAGCTGCGCAGCTCCTCGGTCTTGCCCGCTGATTGCGAGACTTGCTCGGTCATTTCTCCCCTGTCTTCCGCGCCGGCGTTGCGGCGCATTTAGCGTCCGCATCGCGGCTCGCGCTATTCTTTGCGCGATCGTGGATCGAAGTCAACCAGCATAAGTTCCGTACGGGAGCGCGTTGATGTCGCTCGCCGCGCGCAGGCCCGACTCGATCGCCCCCTGGATCCACGCGTGGTGGAGCGACGCGTGCTCGCCGGCGAAGTGGAAGCGGCCCTCGGGCGCGACGATGTGCGGGTACAGGAGCGTCTGCTGGCTGGGGTCGAACAGCGCGAAAGCGCCGCCGGCGAACGGGTCGTCGTGCCACATCTTGGACGCGCCGACCTCGTACTCCTCGCGCACCTGCGGGTGGATCGCGGCGACGTTCTCCAGCGCCTGCACGATGCGCTCCTCGGGCGCGAGTGACCCCCAGCGCTGCGCGTCCTCCGCCCAGGTGTAGCTTGCGAGCAGCACGCCGCGACCGGTCTCGCGGCCCGCCTCGGGATAGTAGATGTTGCGGATCGCAGGATCGGTCACGGTGCCCCCGCCGAAGATCCCCTCGTCGTCTTCCCAGAAGCGGCGCCGGCACTGCAGCAGGATCTTGGCCGACGCATCGTAGTGGAGCTGGCGGATCGCGCGCCGCTTGCCGCGCGACAGGGGCTTCAGCATTTCCACGTGCCGCAGCACCGCGAACGGCAGCGTGATGACCGCACAGTCGCCGGTCGCCTGCATGCGGCCGGCTGCGGTCTGGTAGTGCACGCATACGCCGTCGTCGGACTGGTCGAGCGCCACCATGCGCGCGCCGAAGCGAATGCGATCCGCAAGCTCTGGCAGGAAGCCGCGCGGCAGGAGGTCCATGCCGCCCTCGATGCGCACCATGTCCACGTAGCAGTGGCCGACTTCCTCGCGCAAAAGCTCGAGGAACGACGCGTTCATGAGCGATTCCTGGTTCATGAGGAGGCCGAAGAGCTCGATCGCGTCCTCGGACCAGCCGCTCTCCTCCAGGAACTCGCGCGTCGAGTGGCCGTCGTACCTGGCGACGATCTCGGGCCAGGCGCCGTCGCCCGCCGCCAGGCGGTCGACGAAGGGTTTGAGCGCCCGCTCCCACCTCGCATTGCAGGTGCTGGTGCGCTCGTGGTCGGGCAGGTGGGCGCCGATGAGCCCGGGATCGGCGTCGACCTCGCGAAAGCGCTGCTTGCGTCCGAAGACGTGGCACCACCCTTCGGGGTTGTTCATGCGGAAGTCGCGTGTCGCGAGGCCGAACTTCGCGACGTAGGCCATGGTGAGCTTGTGCGCGCGCGGGATGCGCATCGCGCCGGCTTCCGCGTACAGGCCGTGGGTGAAGGGCTCGCGCAGCGTGCACACGCGCCCGCCGACCCGCTCCTTCGCCTCCAGGATCACGGGATCATGGCCGGCGCGCAGGAGCGCGGACGCCGCGGCGAGTCCGGCCATTCCGGCGCCGACGATCACGACGCGCTTGCGCGGCCCGGGGACCGCCGGCAGCCCGTGCTCGATGATGCGCAGGTAATCGTTGTCGTCTCGCAAGGAAATTGGGGTCAGAGTCGAATTCGCGGGCGTAGCCGCCGATGGCATGATTGTCCGCGAAATTCGACTCTGACCCCAATTTCCTGATGCGAAATTCGACTCTGACCCCAATTTCCTGATGCCGACCCACGTCAACCGCCTCCTCGCCGCCCGTGGCTTGCGCGCCTTCGGCGACGGCTTCGTCAGCCTGCTCCTGCCGCTGTATCTGCTCGAGCTCGGCTACGAGAGCGTGACCGTCGGACTCGTCGCCTCGGCCACCCTGCTGGGGTCGGGCGTGATGACGCTGGGCGTGGGACTGGTCGCACATCGCTTTCCCTACCGCGCGCTGCTGCTTGCCGCCGCGGGGCTCATGGCCGCGACCGGCGCGGGGTTCGCTACGGTGACGCAGCTCTGGCCGCTCCTCGTGATCGCGTTCGTCGGCACGCTGAATCCCTCCAACGGCGACGTCAGCGTGTTCGTGCCGCTGGAGCATGCGGTGCTCTCGCGCGTGGTCGAAGACCGCCGGCGCACTGCCGTGTTCGCACGCTATGCCCTCGTCGGGAGCCTGGTGGCCGCCGTCGGCGCGCTCGCCGCCGGCGTGCCGGCGCTGCTCGCGCGCTGGCACGGTCTTTCGCTGCTCGCGGCCATGCAGGCGATGTTCATCCTCTACGGCCTGCTCGGAGCCGGCGTGGCGCTCGCCTACCGCGGGCTGCCGCCCATGCCGGCGGCCACCCCGGCACGGGCGACGGGACCTCTCACCCGCTCCCGGCGGGCCGTGTTCAAGCTTGCCGCGCTGTTCGCGCTCGATTCCTTCGGCGGAGGATTCATCGTGCAGTCGCTGCTCGCCCTGTGGCTGTTCCAGCGCTTCGAGCTCACGCTCGGCGCGGCCGGCAGCCTGTTCTTCGTGACCGGCATTGTCAGCGCGATCTCGTACCTCGTCGCGGCCCGGGTCGCGCAGCGTTTCGGGCTCGTCAACACCATGGTGTTCACGCACCTGCCGGCCAACGTGTGCCTGGTGGCGATCGCGCTCGTGCCGGACCTCGCGTGGGCGGTGGCGCTGCTCGTCGTGCGCGCGTTCCTGTCGCAAATGGACGTGCCGACGCGAAGTTCCTACGTGATGGCGATCGTGCCGCCGGAGGAGCGCGCGGCGGCCGCGAGCGTGACCCTGGTGCCGCGCAGCCTCGCCGCCGCCGCGAGCCCGTTCCTCGCGGGCTGGCTCCTGGCGCTGTCTCCCTTCGGCTGGCCGCTGGTCGCCGCGGGTACCATCAAGATCGTATACGACGTGCTGCTGCTCGCGACTTTCCGCCACGTGCGGCCGCCCGAGGAAAGCTGATAATCTCGCCCGCACACGCCCATGGCCCACTACGACGTCTTCAACGGCGACGCCGACGGCATCGCGTCGATCGTGCAGCTGCGCCTCGCGCGGCCGATCGACTCGGTGCTCGTGACCGGCAGCAAGCGCGACATCCGCCTGCTCGACCGCGTCGAGCCGCAGCCGGGCGACACGATCACCGTGCTCGACATCGCGCTCGACGCGAACCGCGCCGCACTCGAGCGGGTGGTCGCCGGCGGCGCGCGGGTCGAGTACTTCGACCATCACTACGCGGGCGCGCTGCCGCTGCCGCCGGGCGTGGTCGCGCATCTCGACCCGGCGCCGGGCGTGTGCACCGGCATGCTGGTGGACCGTCACCTCGGCGGGCGCCAGCGCATCTGGGCCGTAGTCGCGGCGTTCGGCGACAACCTCGTCGACGCCGCGCATGGCCTCGCAGCGCCGCTGACGCTCGGACCCGGCGCGCTCGACGCGTTGCACACGCTGGGCGACTGCCTGACCTTCAACACCTACGCCGACGACCTCGACGACGCCATCGTGCGTCCGGACGACCTCGTGCGCATCCTCCTGCGCCACGCCGATCCGCTGCGCTTTGTCGCGACCGACCCCATGTACGCGCAGATCGACGAGGCGCGTCGGCGCGATCTCGCCCTCGCCCGCGCAACGCCGCCGGCGCATACGCTGCCCGGCGCGCGGGTTTACGTGCTGCCCGACGCGCCGTGGACGCGCCGCGTGCGCGGCATCTTCGGCAACGAAGTTGCCAACGCGAATCCCGGGCTCGCGCATGCCGTGGTCACCACCGGTCGCGACGGCACGCTCTCGGTCAGCGTGCGCGCGCCGCGCGCGCGGCCCACCGGCGCGCACGCGCTGTGCCGCGACTTCGCCGGCGGCGGGCGCGAAGCCGCCGCGGGCATCGATCGCCTGCCGGCCGCGGAGCTTCCGGCGGTGATCGCGAGCCTTGCGCGGGCGTACCCGGCGCCGGTGTCATAATCGGCGCAACCCGTGCGCATGCCCACGACTCCCGCCGCCGACGCCCACGCGAAAGACCTGCGTCCCGCGCTCAGCGGTTTCGATACCTACCTTTTCCGGCAGGGAACGCACCAGCGCCTGTACGAGCGCCTGGGCGCACACCCCGACCGCGACGGCACCCGCTTCTCGGTGTGGGCGCCGAACGCCGCGCGCGTCAGCGTGATCGGCGACTTCAACGGCTGGAACGGCGACGTGCACGTCCTTGCCGAGCGCGACGATCATTCGGGCATCTTCGAAGGCTACGTCGCCGCTGCGCAACCGGGCCACCGCTACAAGTACCGCATCGCGTCGAAGTTTCACGGCTACCAGGCCGACAAGGCGGACCCGTTCGCGTTCGCGAGCGAGGCGCCGCCGGCGACCGCCTCTGTGATCGCGCGCCTCGATTACGAATGGCACGACGAGGCGTGGCTGCGCGAGCGCGCGGCGCACGACACGCTGGCGCGGCCGATGGCGATCTACGAAGTGCACCTGGGCTCGTGGCGGCGCGACCCGCGCAACCCGGCGCGCAGCTTAAGCTTCGGCGAGATCGCGCGCGAGCTCGCGGACTACGTGCGCGACATGGGCTTCACCCACGTCGAGCTCCTGCCGGTGACCGAGCACCCGTTCTACGGGTCGTGGGGCTACCAGACCACGAGCTACTTCGCGCCGTCCGCGCGCTACGGCTCGCCGCAGGAATTCATGGCGTTCGTGGATACCCTGCACGCGAGTGGGCTAGGCGTCATCCTCGACTGGGTGCCGTCGCACTTTCCGAGCGACGAGCTCGGCCTCGCGTACTTCGACGGCACGCACCTGTTCGAGCACGCCGACCCGCGCCAGGGCTTCCATCCCGAGTGGAACAGCCTCATCTTCAACTACGGCCGCGACGAGGTGCGCGCGTTCCTCACGTCGAGCGCCATGTTCTGGCTCGACCGCTACCACGTCGACGGCCTGCGAGTCGATGCCGTGGCGTCGATGCTGTACCTCGACTACGCGCGCAATCCCGGCGAGTGGGTACGCAACGAGCACGGCGGGCGCGAGAACCTCGCGGCGGTGTCGTTCCTGCGTCAATTGAACGACGCGGTGCACGCGTCGTACCCGGACGTGAAGATGACGGCCGAGGAGTCGACGTCGTGGCCGCTGGTGTCGCGCCCCACCGCCGAGGGCGGCCTGGGTTTCGACCTCAAGTGGAACATGGGCTGGATGAACGACACGCTCGCGTACTTCCGCCGCGAGCCCGTGCACCGAAGCTTCCACCATGACCAGATTCGCTTCAGCCTGTGGTACGCCTTCAGCGAGAACTTCGTGCTGCCGCTGTCGCACGACGAGGTCGTCCACGGCAAGGGCTCGCTCCTGCGCAAGATGCCGGGGGACGAGTGGCAGCGTTTCGCCAACCTGCGCCTGCTGTTCGGCTGGATGTGGGGCCATCCGGGCAAGAAGCTCCTGTTCATGGGCGGCGAGCTCGCGCAGTGGCGCGAATGGAACCACGACGAGAGCCTCGACTGGCACCTTTGCGCGGATCCGCGCCACGCCGGCGTCCAGTCGTGGGTACGCGACTTGAACCGCATGCTGCGCGACGAAGGCGCGCTGCACGACCAGGACTTCGCGCAGGACGGCTTCGCGTGGGTCGCGCACGCGGACGCGGCGCAAAGCGTGCTCGCGTTTCTGCGCTATCCGGCGCGCGCGGGCGCGCCGGTGCTCGTCGTGTGCAACTTCACGCCGGTGCCGCGCCATCGCTATCGGCTCGGGGTCCCGCGGCCGGGGCGCTGGCGCGAAGCCCTCAACAGCGACGCCGCCGAGTACGGCGGCAGCGGAGTCGGCAACTTGGGTGAAGCCACGGCCGAGCCCATGCCGGCGCACGGCCATGCGCAATCGCTCTGCCTCACGCTGCCGCCGCTCGCAGCGCTGTTCCTGACGCCCGAGCCATGACGACCGAATGAGTGCCGCAGGGCCGCCCCAAGGCACTCGCCCCCCTGGGGGGGAAGGGCGCGAAGCGACCCTCGGGGGGGGAATGAGTGCCGCAGGGCCGCCCCAAGGCACTCGCCCCCCTGGGGGGGAAGG
>JADLEZ010000131.1 GCA_020845855.1 Burkholderiales bacterium | reverse complement strand
TTGTCGCGCAGCGGCACGATCGCGACGTCGCACGCGCTCCACAGCGCCGGCATGCGCTCCTTCGGCTGGCGCGGAATGAGCCGCACGTTGGCGAGGCCGCGCTCGGTGACGATGCGCTCGACCGCGTCGCGCTGCGCGCCCGCCCCGGCGAAGAAGAACGCGATGTCGGCGCGGTGCCGCAACCGCTCGGCCGCCTCCAGCACCTTGGGCAGCGCGTGCGCGAGCCCGTGCGTGCCCATGTACCCGGCGACGAACTTGCCTTCGAGCGCGAACTCGCGTTCCAGCGCGGGATCGCGCGGCCGCGGCTCGTAGCGGTCGAGGTCGACGCCGTTGATCACGACGTAGATCTTGTCGCGGGCGATCCCGCGCGCGACGAGGTCGTCGCGGAACGATTCGGTCACCGAGACCACCGCCGCCGCCCGCCGATAGAGGAAGAGCTCGATGCGCTCGAGCAGGCGGATCGCCGGGCTCCTCCCCATCGCGCCCACCGCGACGATCGACGCCGGCCACAGGTCGCGCAGCTCGAACACGAACGGGCGCCACTTCGCGACCGACAGCGCCCATCCGGCGATCGCGCAGAAGAACTGCGGTGACGTCGCCACGACGACGTCGGGCCGGCGTTCGGTGAGGCCGATGCCGAAAGCCATCGCCATGAAGCTCATGTAGTCGAGCGTGCGCCGCAGAAAGCCTTCGTTGGCGGTGATGTAGGTCTTCACGCGCACCACGCGGATGCCGTCGATCGTCTCGACCTGGCGCCAGGCATTGCGATAGCCGGCGTAGAGCTTGCCTTCGGGGAAGTTGGGCGCGCAGGTGATCACGGTGACCTCGTGGCCGGCGCGCACCCAGCGCACCGCGTGCTCGTGCAGCCGCGTCGCCGGCGCATTGCTTTCGGGCGGGAAATTGTCGGACAGAAAGAGGATGCGCATGCGCCTGCTCAGCTCCACGCAAAGGACGTGCGCAGCGCCCCGCCGCGCACCGGCAGCGCGAGCACCTCGACGGCCTTCGACACTCCGAAACGCGGATGCCACGTCCCTGCTTCGACCACCGCCCCGCCCACGCCCGCCACTCCTTGCGCTCCTTCGCAGCGCCAGCGCACACGCACGGGTGCGCCATCGACCGTCCCGCCGGCGCGATCATCACCCATCGCCACCGTGAGCCCCGGCGCGAAGCGATAGCGTGCGACCGCCTCCGCGCAGCGGCCGTCGAGCGCATCGAGCACCACGAGCCCATCGCAGCGCAGCTCCCAGCGCCGGCGATGGACGACCTTTCCCGGCAGCCGCCGATAGCCGTCGTGCGCGGCCTCGATCCACAGCGTCCCGTCGTCGGCGCGCCCCCAGCGCACGGCGAACGGCCGCGCGCGCCGCGCCACGCGAAAGCTCGACCAGACCTCGGACGAATCCCGGCCGTCGACACACACCGTGTTGTGCATCGCGGTGCCGCGCTCGCGCAGGCGCTGCGCATTCGCCTCGTAGGTCGACGTGCCGCCGTTGACGAGCACGCGCTGCCCGGCAAGGGAAAGTTCGAAGCTCAACGTGTCGGCGTGCGCGTGGCCGGGAAGATAATCCGGGCCGACCGGCGCGACGTCGGCGATCAGCACCGCGGAACCCGCCCCCAGCCGCACGTAACCCGACTCGGGCAGCGCCACGAGATCGGGCAGCGCCGCGTCCGGCGCCGCCACGCCGAGCGTGTGCGCGTAGCTCGTCAGCGCGGCGTACGTCGGTGCGACATCCATCGCCGCATCGTTGAAGAACGCGAGCTCGCCGTCAGGGTGCATCATGACCTCGAGCCAATGCAGCATCCGTGCCGACGTCGCGTGCCAGCGCGCGATGTCGCCCTCCGCGAAGCACCCCGGATACGCGCGGGCGAGCTGCACGAGGTCGAGCACGTCCTCCGTGATCAGCGCGTGATACATCGGACTGCGCTCGAAGTGCCCACCGTCGGCGAGGATCTGCTCGGCGGCCTCGCGCCGCAGCAGCGAGAGCCCGCGCTCCCGCCAGCCGTCGGCTTCGCGTCCTGCGAAGAAGGCACCGGCGAACACGAGCGCCTTCGCATTCGCCCACAGGTGGTTGCCGAGGAGGTGGACCTCGAGCCGCTCGCGCAGGAACCGCACCTGCACCGCGAGGCTCGCCCGCGCGGCGGTGTCGAGCGGCTGTCCGCAAAGCGTGGCCTTGATCCAGTTGACGATGCGCAGCGACAGCGGATACGGCTCCCAGCCGTCGCCGTGCCCCGGCGGGTTCTCGGCGATCCAGCGCGCGACGAGATCGCGGTGCCACGCCGCACGCGGCTCGGCGTCGGAGGCCGCGAGGTCGTCGAAATAGTGCGCGTTGTAGCGCCACAGCTTCGCCCAATCGGAGCGATTCCAGTCGGCGGCGCAGGCGATCGTGCGCTCGACACCCAAGATCCGCAGCGTCGCCGCTCCGGTCATCGACGCCCGGCGGGCGCAGCGCAGCCACGCTCCCCGCGCCCCTCGCAGCGGCGGTGCGGAACGCAGGTCCGGCTTCGCCGTCGTGGCGCGAAAGCGCAGCCGTCCGTAGACCTGCACCGGCCGCAGATGGCGCACCGTGTGCCAATAACGCCCCAGCGTCGCCAACGACATCAGCGCGAGGCGAGCAGCTTTTCGAGCGCCGCGACGATCCGCTCCGCCGCCCGGCCGTCCCACTGCTCGGGAATCGCACCCTTCTTCCACTCGCCGGCGAAGAGGCGGTCGAGCGCGGGCTTGAGGCGCGCGGGATCGGTGCCGATCAACTCGTTGGTGCCGATGGTGATCGTCTCGGGGCGCTCGGTCGTGTCGCGCAGTGTGAGGCACGGCACGCCCATCACCGTCGTCTCCTCGGTGATGCCGCCCGAATCGGTGATGACCGCGCGCGCGCGCTTCACGAGCCAGTTGAATTCGAGGTAAGGCTGCGGATCGACGAGATGCAGTCCCACTGGCAGGTCGGGAAGTTCGCGCAGCGTCTTCGCGGTGCGCGGATGCACCGGAAACACGACCGGCATGCCGCGGGTTCCCTCGCCGATCGCCGCGAGCAGTTTCGCGAACGGCCCGCTCGCGTCGACGTTGCCCGGCCGGTGCAGCGTCAGCACGAAGTAACCGCCCGGCTCCAACCCCAGTTCGTCGCGGAACGCAGGCGGGCGCAAACGATCCATGCTCGCGAGCAGCGTGTCGATCATCGTGTTGCCGACGAAGAAGATCCGCTCGTCGGCCACGCCCGAGCGGCGCAGGTTGTCGTTGGCGAAGGCGCTCGTCGTGAAGAACCAGTTGGTGACCGCGTCGGTCGCCAGCCGGTTGATCTCCTCGGGCATCGACCAGTCGCCGGAGCGGATGCCGCCTTCGACGTGCGCGACCGGCACGTGCATCTTCTGCGCGGCGATCGCGCAGGCCAGCGTCGAGGTGACGTCGCCCACGACGAGGCACAGATCGCTCTTCGCCTTGGCGAGCAACGCCTCGTAGCGCACCATGATCGCGCCCGTCTGCTCGGCCTGCGTACCCGACCCCACCTCGAAGTTGACGTCGGGCTCCGGGATGCCCAGTTGCGCGAAGAAATCGCCAGACATCCGCGCATCGTAGTGCTGCCCGGTGTGCACGAGCCGGTACGCGAGCGATCCGCCCTGCGCCTTGCGGGCATCGAGCGCGCGCAGGATCGGCGCGATCTTCATGAAGTTGGGCCGCGCGCCGGCGACCACGTCGATCAGCGCACCCACTATGCCGTCCTGATCTCGGCCAGCAGATCGGGAAGGCTCACACACACCTCCCGGCGTCCCTTCGGTTTGAAGCATGGGCCACGGGCCCGGCTGGAGGATCTACTCACGAACGAGTGAGCGGGAGAATGCGTACACGTGTTCTGAGCAAGTCGACCGTCACCAAAGCGCCCCTCGCCAGGTCAGGTTCCATCTGCAACATGGCGGTCAGTACCATGCTGGCAATGACCACGGGTCGCACATCGTTCGTGCGGAGCTGAATGACACTCGGCCCGCTTTCCCGCCTCGCGGCCAGTATCGCGGCGAAATCCAGATCGTGCGTGTGTACGACATATCCGTTGCGTTACGCATGGCGCATGATTTCAGCGTCACTGGCACCTGGATCACCGACACTGGCCCAATGGATTGCGTGAATGGATGCCTCAGAAAGCAACGGAACCCAGCGGGGTGACAGGTTCATGTCGACGAGTACTTTCATGCGCTGCCGAGCATCACTTCTCGCTCCTCCGCTCGCCAGGCGGCATACTGAAGTGCTTGCGTGATGTCGTCCCGCTCGAGATAGGGAAAGTCGGCGAGCACTGCGTCGACGGTCTGACCTGCGGCAATCTGACCCACGATCATGCCGACGGTGACTCGCAAACCTCGGATGCAGGGTTTGCCGCCCATCACGGTCGGGTCTTGCGTGATGCGATGCAATCTTTCCATCTGATCCTCCTTGTTGCAGCCGCCCGCGGATTCCAGGTGGGGATGATACCCATCGACAGTGACCTCTGGGCCTGGCATCCACAGATACCGGAACATCGGATCAGGCCCACAGAACGCACTACAGCGGCTGCACCGCAATCCGCAGACCCATGGCCTTGAGAATCGCGGCAAGGCTTCGCAATTCGGGGTTCCCTCGTTGCGAAAGGGTTCGATACAGCGTCGTGGCGTTCAGATCCGCGGCGTTCGCGATGCCACCAACTCCGCCGAAAGCATCAGCCATGCGTCGAAGCGCGAGCATGACCTCTTCCTGTTCGCCGTCCTCCAGCACCGCGTTGAGATACTCGGCGGCGAACTTCGGGTCGCGCCGAAAACTTTCGACTGTCGCCTTCTCATGAGATCGCGTCGCCATCACCGATGTCCTCGCTTGGCGTCCTGCCAGTACTTCACCGCGCGCTCGATGTCCGCTGATTGCGTGCGCTTGTCACCGCCGCACAGCAACAGAACGATCGAGTGCCCGCGAACTGCGTAGTACACGCGATAGCCGGCGCCGACATCGACGCGCAGTTCCCAGACCCCTTCCCGGCAGAACTCATGGTCGCCAAAATTGCCTGCCGCCACGCGGTCGAGTCGGCGAAGAATTGCGATACGAGCGCGTTGATCCCGTAGCCTGTCCAACCACTCCTGGATCGGGTCGCGGCCGTCGGCCTCGTAGTGGTGCAGTTCGTACATCCGATTCCGGCATGTTCGCTTAAAAGCGAACGCTCGTCAATGGTCGAGCATGGTCGTCCAAGCTTCGAAAAAGCGCGAATAGGTGGGGTCGGAGTACAAGTCGGAAGTCGAGTCTGACCCCACTTTTCATCCTCGGGCTGATCAAACCGTCATGCCGCGACCGT
>JADLEZ010000130.1 GCA_020845855.1 Burkholderiales bacterium | reverse complement strand
GTGATCATCCCCGCCGCGTTGCCGGAGATCCTCACCGGGATGCGCATCGGCATCGGCTTTGGATGGACCACACTGGTGGCCGCGGAGATGATCGCGGCCACCGCCGGACTCGGCCAGATGGTGCTCAACGCGTCGAACTTCCTGCGCACCGACGTGGTGATCATGGGCATCGTCGTGATCGGCGCGGTGGCGTACGCCTTCGATCTATTGATGCGCTACGTCGAGCGGCTGCTGGTGCCGTGGAAGGGGAAAGCGTAGCCGCCGCTCTCCGCCGTGTCACGCCGCTCGACAATTCTGGCCGCGGTTTGGATGGAGTAGCAGCATTGGCGGGATCTCGCGATGTTGTACTTCATCTGTCGATGACCAGCGGGACGCCCGTAATGCCCAGATGAAAGTCCGTAGACCAGCACACCGGGATCCGTTGCGTGCGCATGACATGCAGGCCCACGGCGTCGGTCATCGTGAGATCCTGGTCCGAGTATCGGCGCAAGATTTCGGCGGCCTTCTCCTGCTCGCCTTTGCCGACGCTCGTCACGCTCAATGGCGTCATGTCCTCGATCATGGCCAGGAACTGCAGCGCACGGGTGCGATCGTATCGACGAAGAAACCAGGCGTGACCCTCGGCGATCACCAGCATTGTCGTAACAAGCGATGGCGGATCGGCAAACAACCGGCGAAACGTTACGTGATGCGTGTCAGAGCGGTCTGCGAAGGCAATCAACGCCGACGTGTCGACGTAGCCGTCAATCCTTCTGGCCATACACGATGTCGTCGATGCGCTTGCTCGACTCGCGATCGCCAGATTCCACCATGCCGGCGTAACGCATCCAGGGCTTGCTCTCGTCCACTGGAAGCATGGTCCGTAGCGAGCGGCGAAGCAGCTCGGCCAGCGAGATGCCCAAGCGCTCGGCTTCACGCTTCGCCGTCACATACTCCCCCTCGCTGAGGCTGATCTGCGTTCG
Organism: Burkholderiales bacterium; assembly: GCA_020845855.1. Lineage (GTDB taxonomy): Bacteria > Pseudomonadota > Gammaproteobacteria > Burkholderiales > Casimicrobiaceae > VBCG01. The sequence goes on along the minus strand of JADLEZ010000130.1, from coordinate 1,903 downwards.
AATCATGATAACATCGTATAACAATTTGTTATCACAAACAAGTGACGCCGCGCACCCTCCTTGCCAGCCCAGGACAAGGGCAAGCTCGTCGGAAGAAGGCGCCGCTGAAGGTATAGAACGTCCGGGAGCAACCTTACTCTGCGCTCTTATCGCTCCGGCATCCAGTCCACGCTAGCCGGCCGCCCCGGCACGTCGAGCGCCGCCGTCGCCGCGGGCGTTTGCGCGATCATCTTCCCGCCGCGGAACACCGCGAGCCTCGTGGCGCGCAAGCGAATGGCTTCGACCGGATCGCGCGCCTGCAGGAGCACGAAGTCGGCGCGATTGCCGGGTGCGATGCCGTAACCGTCGAGATGCAGGATCGCGGCGGCGTTCACGGTTACCGCGTCGAAGCAGGCGCGCATCGCATCCTGGCCCGTCATCTGCGCGACGTGCAGCCCCATCGAGGCGACTTCCAGCATGTCGGCGCTGCCGAGCGAGTACCACGGGTCCATGACGCAGTCGTGACCGAAGGCAACCGTGACGCCCGCCGCCATCAGCTCAGGCACGCGGGTCAGGCCGCGCCGCTTGGGGTAGGTGTCGTGGCGTCCCTGGATCGTGATGTTGATGAGCGGATTGGCCACCGCGCTCACCCCCGCCTCCTGCATGAGCGGGATGAGCTTGGACACGTAGTAGTTGTCCATCGAGTGCATCGATGTCAGGTGCGAACCGTTGACGCGGCCGGCTAAGCCGTGGCGCAGCGACTCCAGCGCGAGTGTTTCGATGTGGCGCGAATGCGGATCGTCGGTCTCGTCGCAGTGCATGTCGACGAGGCGCCCCTGGTCCGCGGCGATCCGGCACAGGAGGCGCACGCTCTCGGTCCCGTCGTGCATCGTGCGCTCGAAGTGGGGGATGCCGCCAACGACGTCCACCCCCATCGCGAGCGCTCTTTCCAGCAGCTCGACCGCGTTCGGGCTGCGCAGGACGCCATCCTGCGGGAAGGCGACGAGCTGCAGGTCGAGATAGGACTTCACCCGCTCCTTCACGTGCAGCAGCGCCTCGACCGCGAGGAGGCGCGGGTCGCACACGTCGACGTGCGAGCGGATGGCAAGCAGTCCCTTGGCCACCGCCCAGTCGCAATAGGCGAGCGCGCGCTCGACGATCGCCTCCTGGGTGAGTGTGGGCTTCAGCTCTCCCCACAGCGCGATGCCTTCGAGCAGCGTGCCGCTCTCGTTCACCCGCGGCAGTCCGTACGAGAGTGTGGCATCCATGTGGAAGTGCGCGTCGACGAAAGGCGGCGTCAGCAGACAGCCCTGCGCGTCGACCGTGCGTGCGGCCGCCGCGCTGATGCGTTGCGACACGTTGACGATGCGGCCGTCGGCGACGAGAACGTCGATGCCCGACCTTCCGTCGGGCAGTGTGGCGTTCTTAACGAGCAGATCGCTCATCGCGTCACTTCGTCCCGAAGATCCGGTCGCCCGCGTCACCGAGCCCCGGCAGGATGTAGCCGTGGTCGTTCAACTCGCGGTCGACCGCCGCGGTGTAGATCGGTACGTCGGGGTGCGCCCCCTGCAGGTTGCGGATGCCCTCCGGACTCGACACCAGACACACGAAGCGGATCGAGCGCGGCTTCGCTTCCTTCAGCCGTTCGACCGCGGCGACCGCGGAGTTACCGGTGGCAAGCATGGGGTCGAGCACCACCGCGTCGCGTTCCGACAGACCGCCGGGCATCTTGAAGTAATACTCCACCGCGACCAGGGTCCTGGGGTCACGGTACAGGCCGATGTGTCCCACGCGCGCGCCGGGCACGACGGTGAGGAACCCGTCGAGCAGCCCCATTCCCGCGCGCAGGATCGGCACGAACACGAGCTTCTTGCCGTCGATCAGCTTCGAATTCATCGTCTCCAGCGGCGTCTGGATGATCACG
>JADLEZ010000129.1 GCA_020845855.1 Burkholderiales bacterium | reverse complement strand
TTCAGCTCGTTCGACACCTACATGGCGCCGTTCATCCGCGCGGACCGGATGCGCTACGAGGACGTGCGCCAATGCATCCAGGAGTTGATCTACAACCTGAACGTGCCCTCGCGCTGGGGTACGCAGACGCCGTTCACCAACCTCACGTTCGACTGGGTGTGTCCGGAGGACCTGCGTGAGCAGATTCCGGTGATCGCCGGCCGCGAGATGCCGTTCGCCTACGGCGAGCTGCAGCCGGAAATGGACATGATCAACCGCGCGTACATCGAGGTGATGACCGCCGGCGACGCCAAGGGGCGCGTGTTCACGTTCCCGATCCCGACCTACAACATCACCAAGGACTTCGACTGGGACCACCCCAACTGCGAGGCGCTGTTCGCGATGACGGCCAAGTACGGGCTGCCGTACTTCCAGAACTTCGTCAACTCCGAGCTCACGCCCAACATGATCCGCTCGATGTGCTGCCGGCTGCAGCTCGACCTGCGCGAGCTTCTGAAGCGCGGCAACGGCCTCTTCGGGTCCGCGGAGCAGACCGGGTCGCTAGGCGTGGTGACGCTCAACTGCGCGCGCCTGGGCTACCTGCACCGCGGCGACGAGGCGGGGCTCTTCGCGCGGGTGGACGAGCTCATGGCCTACGCGCGCGACAGTCTCGAGATCAAGCGCAAGGTGATCCAGCGGTTGATCGATCAGGGGCTCTTCCCGTACACCAAGCGCTACCTGGGCACGCTGCGCAACCACTTCTCCACCATCGGCGTGAACGGCATCAACGAGATGATCCGCAACTTCACGCGCGACGCCGACGACATCACGAGTGAGCGCGGCCATGCGCTCGCCGTGCGGCTGCTCGACCACATCCGCGCGCGCATCCTCGCGTTCCAGGAGGAAACCGGCCACATGTACAACCTGGAGGCGACACCGGCGGAAGGCACGACGTACCGCTTCGCCAAAGAGGACCGCAAGCGCTGGCCGGACATCCTGCAGGCCGGCACGCCGCAGATGCCGTACTACACCAACTCCTCCCAACTGCCGGTCGGGTTCACCGACGACCCGTTCGAGGCGCTATCCCGGCAGGAGCCGTTGCAGAAGAAGTACACCGGCGGCACCGTGCTGCACCTATATATGAACGAGCGGCTGTCGTCGGCGCAGGCGTGCAAGACGCTGGTACGCCGGGCGCTCACCCGCTTCGCGCTGCCGTACATCACGGTGACGCCGACGTTCTCGATCTGCCCGCAGCACGGCTACCTCGCCGGCGAGCACGAGTTCTGCCCGCGTTGCGACGAGGAGCGGCTCGCGCGCAAGCGACGCGAGCGGCTTGCCCCTCCGGGCGCGAGCGATCGCGAGTCGGCGCCGCGAGGCGACACACCGATGCCTCGGCCTAGCGAGGCAGTCCAATGAGTCGAGGCAGGGCAGTTCGTTGCAAACTCCAAGGTGTCATCCCGAGGAGCGAAGGCGACGAGGGATCTGCTTTAAGCAACTCGCTGATTCGACCGAAAGCGGATCCCTCGCTGCGCTCGGGATGACACCGGATTGGGGATACGGTCGCGAAACTCAATAAACTGCTAGCTAGCACAACAAACTCAGAAGGAAAACACATCATGAACGCGATGACTGAAATCAAGCACCTCGACCAACCCGTCACGCTCCGCGACGACGAGCGCCAGCGCTGCGAAGTGTGGACGCGGGTGATGGGCTATCACCGCCCGGTCGTCTCGTTCAACATCGGCAAGAAAGGCGAGCATGCGCAACGCCGCTTCTTCCGCGAGGACCGCGCCGGCGTACGCTGAGCTGCGGGTCGGTGGCTTCGTCCCGTTCAGCGCGACCGACTTTCCGGGCGCGCTGGCGGCGGTCGTCTTCTGCCAGGGCTGTCCCTGGCGTTGCGGCTACTGCCACAACCCGCATCTAATCGCCCGCTCGTCCGCGCAAGGTCCGGCGTGGGCGGATGTCCTCGCCTGGCTCGACCAGCGGCGCGGCCTGCTCGATGCGGTGGTCTTCTCCGGAGGCGAGCCGCTTGCGCAGCCGGCGCTCGCCGATGCGATGGACGCCGTGCGCGCCCGGGGCTTCCGGGTCGGCCTGCACACCGGCGGCGCGTACCCGCGGCGCCTCGCGCGCGTCCTGCCGCGTGCCGACTGGGTCGGTTTCGACGTCAAGGCGCCGCAGGCGGACTACGCCGCGACCACCACGGTGCGCGCGAGCGGCGCCGCCGCCTTCATGAGTCTCGCCCACCTCTCGTGCTCGGGGGTGGCGCACGAGGTGCGCACGACCGTGCACCCGCTGCTCACATCGGCCGAGGCGTTGCTGCGGCTGGCGCGCGAGCTTGCGCAGCGCGGCCTGCGCCGGTGGGTGCTGCAGCGCTTTCGTGCGACGGGATGCGCGGACGCCGCGCTGCGCGCGCCGCATGCCGACATCCTCGACGATGCGCTGCTGGGCCGGCTTGCGGCCGAGGGGCCGGCGGTCGAGGTTCGGTAGCGCGGGTCCGTCCTTGCGCAATCGGGGCGAGGGGTTACGTCGGTCGCGCAACCCGGAGCGGATTGATCACTCGCACCGATCCGTAGGCGTGCCCGTCGGACAAATCTTCCGAATACAGCGCCACCGCACCTGACGCTTGCGCTGCTTGAATGACCAGGGCATCCCAAAAGGAGATCCGATACCGCCCTTCCAGGTCGATCGCTTCGAGGACCGATTCGCCGCTGTTCACGATGACTTGCCATGTCAGGTAATCGGCCACGATCTCGCGGGTCGCTTTGGCGTCGAGTGGACGCCCGGCCTTTCGGCGCAGATTGACCGCCAGCTCCTGGAGCACCTGGGTACTCACGACACCGCTTCGCTCGCGCCACAACTCCTCCACGAGCGCCTTGGCGCGTTCGTGCTTCGCACCGGCGGACATGTCGTGCGCATACATCAGGATGTTGGTGTCGATCCGAAGATCAAGAGTGGGGCGTGTGCCGAACGCCGGCGATCGCGGGATTCGGCTGACCCACCGGATCCGCCGTCGCGACGCACGCGAGCAGCGCGATCAGCAACGCAGCCGCCGCGTTGTGCGCGACCGCGGCGCCGAGCGACGTCGGCACGAGCGCCGCGGCGATGCCGGCGCCAATGGTGGACGCAAGCGCCAGCCCGAGGAGCACGGCGAGGCGGCCGCGCGGCCGCCACAGGCGCACGACCGTGACGAGCACGATCGCGGCGAGGACGATGCCGTTCACCCGGTGCAGGACGTGCAGCCAGGCGGCGCCCGCGGGTGCGCCGGCCGTCGGCGCGCGCCAGGGGTTCCAGGATTCACCGGCGAGGAACTCGCTCACACCCGGCAGCTCGCAGACGGGCAACGATGGGCACGCCAGCAGCGCCGATTGCGTCGCGATCAAGCCGCCCAGCAGCGCCTGCACGAGCACCAGCGCGACGCCGATCGCGGCGAGCCGGCGCACCGGCGGCGCAATCGCCGCCGCGGGCGCCGCGCTTGCGTATCCCGCGGCGAACACGGCGAGGAGCGCGAGCCCGCCGAGCAGGTTGGCGAGCGCGACCGCGGGCAAGCGGGCGCCCGGGGTGCCGATGCCGAGCACGGAGAGCCCGGCCACCAGCGCGAACGCGGCGATCGTCCAACCGCGCTGCGCGCGCCGCCGGAAAGCGAGCCATAGCATGAGGAGCAGCACGAGCGAAACGCCGGTCGCCGCCACCCGGTGTGCGCCTCGCACGACGCCGATGCCGGCCGCGCCAACGGCGATCGCCTGCGCGTGGCGCAGGTACGCGCTGGCGACGATGACGACGAAGGTCAGCGCCGCCGCCGCGATCGCCGCGGCGGCGTAGGCGCGGCCGTCACGCACGCGCCGGACGCGGGCGGCGGGCGATCGCGACCGTGACCGCGACGACGAACAGGAAGCCGCCGACGACGGCGACGAGCCCGCCGAGTCCCATGAGGCCCATGCCGAGCGTCTGCTCGAGCGAGCGCACCGCTTGCGCGCCGTCGGCGACCTTGCGCTGCACGCCGTAGCCGCCCGACCACACGAGGCCGGTGATGTGCAGCAACTGCCCGCCGCCGTACAGCCAGGCCTGCCAGGTGGCAAGGCGCACCGGCGGCCGGCCGAATCCGAGGCGGGGCAGCAGCCAGTAGGCCACTCCCATGAGCGCCAGCGTCACGCCGACAATGGCGCCGTGGTAGTGCGCCGGGATGCGCACGTCGCTACCCTTGATGGCGTAGCCGATGAGGCCGCCTGCACCGAAGAGCACGATGGAGGCGACGAGCGCGGCACGCAGCGGGCGGGCGTGGTCGTCGTGCGTCCCGCGTCCACGCACGAGCGCCAACACGACAGCCGCCGCGACCGGCACGATGGCAAGGCCGCCGCCGAAGCGCATGAGCCAGGTTTGCAGGCGATGGTGCTCGACCGAGGTGACGCCGTACGCGAGGTAGATGAGCGGCGTGACGAACACGGCTGCGAGGCACACGCCGAACAGCAGGGCGGCGATACGCGGCGAGATGGGGACGGCGAGACCGATCGCATCGGCGAGCAGCAGCCATCCGACCAGGAGCAGGAGCGTCCACGCGAACTGGATGACGTGCCCCGCACCCCAGAACAGGAGCTCGTAGTAACCCTTGCCGTCGAGCGCGCCGGGAACCGCGACGGCCGACCACGCGAGTGCGAGCAGCGCGACCGCCGCGGCCACGACCGCTGCGTTGAGGCCGAAGCGCAGCGCGCCGCCGCCATCGAGGGCGACGCCCACCCGCGGCGACGCGAACAGCCCCCGCACGACCAGCAGCGCGAACCCCGCCCCGAACAGCCCGAGGCCGGTGAGGAACGCCGGTGACTCGATGACCGGGACATAGTTGGCCATGATCGGCGTGCCGCCGGCGAAGGGCGCGGCCGCGAGCAGCACGGTGCCCGCCGCGCACAGCGCGAGCGCAATCCAGCCCACGCTCTGCATGCGCGCGGTGCTGTTGAGGCTCCACAGCGCACCCGCGAACGCCGCGAACCAGACGAGTACGGACAGGTCGACGTGCGCGACCAGCGCGACCCGGAAGAAATCGGCGACCGGGAACAGGCGGGCGAGTCCGGGTGTGCGCGACAGCACCAGCAGCACGGCCAGCAGGCCGGACAACGCGAGCGCGCCCACGCCGAGGCAGAGCCAGGCGATGGCGAGCCGCCGGCGGGCATCGGCGGGTACCTCGAGCGTGTAGCGCCCGGATTGCGCGGCGGCGAGCGGCGCACCGGAGAGCGTATCGTACGCACGCGCGCGGGAAGCGATCCGAGCGTTCAACGTGGACTCCGCAAGGCGAGATCGAGATCGGTTCGAAATTCGGCGAGGGCGATGCGCAACGCCGGTTCACCACCGCGGCCCGTCCACGCGGTGCGCACGCGGCCGGGCCATGCGCCGCGGCGCAGCTTCGGCGCGCGGCGCCGGGTGACCCTGGCCTGCAGCCAGCGGTTGCCGAGACGGAAGTCGCAATCGCCGCCGCGACACCCGGTGACCAGGACGCCGTCCGCGCCCGCGCGCAGCGCGTGGTCCAGCAGCGAGGGCGGCAACTGTCCCGCGCATTGCACTGAGACGGCGGCGGTGCGCTCGTCGGGCAATTGCGCGAGGTCGGCGCCGCCTCGTCGCGCGGGGCAGCCGAAGACGACGACGCGGGCGCCGCCTGCGACCGAACCGCGCAGCCGCGCGAGTGCGGCATCGAGGTCGGCGCGCACGCGCGCGAGCGGGGCTTGCGGCAGGTCGATGCCGGCGGTCGAGCATGCGCCGGCGCACAGTCCGCAGGCCGCGCACAAGTCGGCGTCGACCACCGCCTGCGCGGGCAGGTTGCGCCCGTCGCTGCGCGGCGCCATGGTGATCGCGAGGTACGGGCAGTCGTCGGCGCAGCGCGCGCAGCCGTTGCAATTCGGCAGGTGGACGCGCGCGGCGGCCGGGCGCATCATGCGGGTCGTCCACGGCAGCGCGAGCAGCAGCAGCGTTGCTCCCACGGCGAGCGCCCACAGCGCGGCCGGCGAGGTCGCGTCGGCGAACGCGTGCGCGCCGAGATAGAACCAATCGAGCGCAATAGCGCCCGGGACGGCGGCCAGGTCGGCCGGCGCGGCGCTTCGCACCGGCCGCGCGAGCGCGAGCGCCACGAGTGCCGCCAGCGTGCCGACGCAGAGCGCGCGCGGCGCGACGGTGGCGGGCTGCGCGAGGCGCAGCAGGTGTATCCACATCGCCGCGAGCAGCGCGAGCGGAAAGCCGATGTGGAGAAAGACCAGGAGCGAGAACAGCCGGTCGCTGATCGCCCCGTCCGCCAGCACGTTGCGCGCGAGCTCGCCGCCGAACACCGGCAGCGCATCGAGCCATTCGAGCGTGGCCGCGAAGCTGTACTGCGCGGTCTCGTCCCACACGAGCCAGAAGCCGCCCAGGCCGGAGGCGAACAGGAGCCACAGGGCGACGATGCCGGTGATCCACGAGAAGCGGCGGAAATGGCGGTAGCGCCCGCGCATCCATTCCCGCACGAGGTGCAGGACGACCACGACGAGGAAGGCGTCGGACGCATAGCGGTGGACGCTTCGCACGAGCGAGGCGAGCGGCAGGGCGCCGTCGTCGAAACGCTCGACGGACGCGTACGCACCGTCGACTTGCGTATCGAACCCGATGTACACGTAGATGCCGGTGCCCGCGACGATCCAGAACAGCAGGAACGCAAGCCCACCCAGATTGCGCCACGGATTGACTGCGGCGGGGAAGGCGCGGTCGAAGGCGATCTCGACGGCGGCGAAGACGGCTTGCAAGCGGCCCCTTGCCCCGGCCCTCTCCCCGCGAGTAAGCGAGGCGGCGAGCGAAGCGAGCAAAGGCCCGAAGGGCGCGTCGCCGAGCGACCGAGGGCGACCGACAACGCTAGCGTCCCGCGTTGCCTCGCCGGCGCCGGAGGTCGCCGCGGGGAGAGGGGGCCCGACCGCGGCACCCCTCCCCCCCGCCCTCGCCCCGCTCGCGGGGAGAGGGTGCCCGACAGGGCGGGTGAGGGGGTGGTCGCCATTCATCTCAACCACCCGCGAACACGAACCCACCCGACTGCGCGTCGAAGTCGAGCACGAGGACGCGCCCGGGCTTGAGCGTCACCGTACGCTCCGCGGGAGGGCTGAACGTGCCGCCCTGGGTATCGGCGAGCCGCGCGGTGAAGCGGTGCTCGCCCGCGGG
>JADLEZ010000128.1 GCA_020845855.1 Burkholderiales bacterium | reverse complement strand
TGCGCCGCAGCAGGGGGAAGCGGGTGGAAGTATCCCCCCGAAGCGGCGCTTCGCGCCGCCTCCCCCCAGGGGGCGACCGCCTCGGGGCGGCCCTTCGGCGGTCCATGCATGCGCGACTTGAACGCGCGCAGCCAGACGTCGTCGGCTGCGTTCAACGCCGGCGCGAGATCGCGCAGCGAGCGTCCCATTTCGCGGACCAGCACCGCGAGCGCCAGGCGCCGCGGATCGTGCGGATCGATTCCCGCGAGCGCCTCCAGCGAGCGCTTGCGGCGCAGATACGCGAACACGGCGTCGGCGACAAACGCGCGGTCGCGCGCGCCCAATTCGCGATGCGCGCGAAAGAAGGCGCTCAAGCCGGTGTCGGCGGGGGTCGCGAAGCGGCGAACTTCCTCGATGGCCGCGGCGAGCGCCGCGACCTCGCCGGAGCGAACGGTCACTCGACCCCTCCGAAGCGTCGCTTCGCGCCGCCTTCTCCCGGGGGGCGGCCTCGGGGCGGCCCTTCGGCGGTCATTGCGTCATGACCGGAAACGTCTCGGCCGGGCGCCACACGGGGAGGGGCCCCGTGTCCTGCGGCGGCGGCTCGACGAAGCGCGGCACGGCGAGCTCGTCGCGCCCGACCGCGGCGGCGTCCTCGTCCACGCGGATCGAGTCGAGCAGCACCTCGATGGTGCCGCGGTCGGTGTTGGACACGCGCATCTTCACCGGAATGTGGCGCAGCGACGGCGCGAGCCAGACGTACGCGTCGGTCTTGCCGTCGTCGCTGCGGCGGTGCCAGCGCTCGGCCTCGATCGGGCCGTGCGGCCACTCGATCGTCTCGGTGGCCTCGCGGGTGATGGTGTAGCGGACGAGGCGGCGCGGGGTGGCGACGGTTACCGTCACCTGCCCGGTGGTCGGCGGCGTGAAGTAGTACTGCCACATGAGCGCGAGCGGGTCGAACGTCGGCAGGTCGAGCGGCGCCGTCTTGTCGCCGTGCATCGTGACGATGCCCGCCTCCCAGTCGAACACCGCGGTCTCCACCCGGTCGGGGCCGCCGCGCTCGATGCGCAGCAACTGAGGTTGTAGTCCTTCGCCGGTGATGAGGCCGCGGCTTTCGATCCGGCCCTGGCCGCGCAGCACCAGGGCGGCGAGCCCGCGCGCCTCGCCGATGGTGGCGATGCGATAGTGCTGGTTCGCGTGCTCGAAGCGGTACACCGCGTCGCCGATCAGGAAACCGCGCGTGCCCCAGAACACCTTGTACGCGAGGTCGATGCGCGGCGGCAGCGTCTTGCCGTCGACGGCGGCGCCGGGCACGACCTCGGCTTGCGCCGCTGGTGCGGGCACGGTCGCTTCGGGCACCGCGACCGGCGTGGGCTGCGCTTGCGCGAGTGGCGGCGTCGCGGCTTCCGCCGGCGCTTCCATCGGCGGCGGAGCCGGGCGGGCCACGGGCGTGGTGCGCCGGGGTTTGGGCTTAGCCTGCGGCGGCGCCGGCGGCGCCGCGATCACCGGCTTCGGGGGCGGCGGCAGCTCGGTGATGGTCGCGGTTAGCGGTGTGGATTCCGGCGCGGGCGGAGTCGCCACTTCGTACAGGGTAAGGGCGAGGTGCAGCGCGAGCGACAGGACCAGCGCGACTGCCAGCACCCGCCGAACGCGCGCGTGCGCGTCCGCCTCGGCCAGGCGCAGCGCGGTCGCGAGCAGCGTGGGGGCGGGGGCAAGTGTGGACACGGGGGAGATCAGGCAGGTGAGAACAGTACCGCGTCAGCGTGAGGGCCATCGCCCCTGACGTGGACCCGGGCGCCGTCGATGACCAGGTGCCCGTCGCAGTACCACCGTACGACCCGCGGCAGCAGCCGGTGTTCCGCGGCGAGCACGCGTGCGGCGAGGCTCGCCTCGTCGTCGCCGTCGCGCACGGGCACCGCGGCCTGCGCGACGATCGGCCCCACGTCGACCTCGGGGGTGACGAAATGCACCGTGCAGCCGTGGATGCGCACGCCGTCGGCGAGCGCGCGCCGATGAGTGTGCAGGCCCGGATACGACGGCAACAGCGACGGGTGGATGTTGATCATCCGCCCGATGTAACGCTGGATGAGCGCGGGGCCGAGCACGCGCATGAACCCGGCCAGCACCACGAGGTCGGGCGGGTCCTCGTCGATCGCGGCGGCGAGCGCCTCGTCGAAGCGCTCGCGCATCGCATACGCGCGATGCTCGACCACGCGCGTGGCCACACCCTTCGCCTGCGCGATGGCGAGCCCGGCGGCGTCGCCGCGGTTGGAGATCACGCGGCTGACCGTGCCGCCGAGCGTGCCCTGCGCCATCGCGTCGATGAGCGCGCCCGCGTTCGAGCCGCGCCCTGAAATCAGCACGGCGATTTTTTTCACGGCTAGACGACGACCGTCGGCGCCTCGCCCGCCGGCTGCGCGGCGACGCTGCCGATGCGGTACGCGCGCTCGCCTTCGGCGGCGAGCGCCGCGAGCGCGCGGTCGGCGTGGGCAGGGGCCACCACCAGCGCCATGCCGATGCCGCAGTTGAACACGCGGTGCATCTCCTCGTCCGCCACCCGGCCGTGGCGCTGCAGCCACGAGAAGATCGACGGTCGCGGCCAGCTTCGAAGCGAAAGGCGCGCCTGCAGGCCGGCGGGCAGCATGCGCGGAACGTTCTCGAGGAGCCCGCCGCCGGTGATGTGCGCCATGCCCTTGACCGGCACTTGCGCAAGCAGGCGCAGCACCGGCTTGACATAGATGCGCGTCGGCGCGAGCAGCGCTTCGCCGAGCGTGGCCTGGTCGAAGGGCGAGCGCAGGTCGGACCCGCTCGCGGCGACGATCCTGCGAATGAGCGAGAAGCCGTTGGAGTGCGGGCCCGACGACGCGATCCCGATCACCGCGTCGCCGGCGGCGATGCTTCGCCCGTCGATCACCGCGGACTTCTCGACCACGCCGACCGCGAAGCCCGCGAGGTCGTATTCGCCTTCCTTGTACATGCCGGGCATCTCGGCGGTCTCGCCGCCGATCAGCGCGCAGCCGGCTTCCTCGCAACCGGCGGCGATGCCCTTCACGACCGTGGCGGCGACGTCGACGTCGAGCTTGCCGCACGCGTAGTAGTCGAGGAAGAAGAGCGGCTCCGCGCCCTGCACCAGCACGTCGTTGACGCTCATGGCGACCAAATCGATGCCGATCGTGTCGTGGCGATTCAGCGCGAACGCGAGCATGAGCTTGGTGCCGACACCGTCGGTGCCGGCGACGAGCACCGGCTCGCGGAAGCGCTTGCCGATCTCGATCAGGCCGCCGAAGCCGCCGATGCCGGCGAGCACCTCGGGCCGAAGCGTGCGCCGGGCGAAGGGCTTGATGCGCTCGACCAGCGCGTCGCCGGCGGCGATGTCGACACCCGCGTCGCGGTAGGAAAGGGAGACGGGCTGCAACGGATCCGGTTGCGGCATGGTGGGCGACAAGGAAGGGGGCGGAACCTCTTACAATTCCACCTTCGCCCGCGTACGGCGGGACCGTGAAGAACGCGCCGGATTCTACCGGAAATGATGGAGCAGCTCACGTTCGAGCTCGCGGCGGCGGAGCCGCCGACGTTCGCCAACTTCGTGGCCGGCCCCAACGCCGAAGCCGTGGCGAAGCTCGCCGACCTCGCGCGCGGCGCCGTGCGCGACACGGGAATCGTCCTGTGGGGCGCGCCGGGGTCCGGCCGCACGCACCTCCTGCGCGCCGTGGTCGCGGCATCGTCGCGGCCGGCTGCCTTCGTGAGCGGCGCCGACGCGGCACTCGCGGACGCGGCCGACCCGCCCGCGCTGGTGGTGGTCGACGACGTGGATCGCGTGGACGAAGCGGCACAGGCGCGCCTGTTCACGCTCTACAACCGGCTCGCGGAGCGTGGCGGCCAGTTCCTCGCCGCCGCGGCGTGCCCGCCCGCGCGGCTACCGCTGCGCGACGACCTGCGTTCGCGGCTTGCGTGGGGCCTTGCCTACGAGGTCGTCCCGCTGCGCGACGCCGACAAGCCGGAGGCGCTCGTCCGCTACGCGCGCGAGCGCGGCTTTCGCCTCGGCGACGACGTCATCGCCTACCTCCTGGCACACGGCCGCCGCGACATGCCGGCGCTGGTCGCCACCCTGGACGCACTGGACCGGCGCTCGCTCGCGGCCAAGCGCCCGGTCACGGTGTCTCTTTTGCGCGAGTGGCTGACGGGCGGGACCGGAACACCCTGAAAACGCGCGGAAATTCACGAACGCGTTGCGTTCTTGCCAAAGCGGTGGCGTCCGGGTCGCGAAATCCTTTGATAGTTCCTTGATTGCTCAGGTAAAATGTTCGAAGGCCCGTTCCGCCCGGTGTTGGCATTGTCAACCGGTGCCAGTACGCCTGCGTTAATGGCGTCGGCACGGAAAATCGGTGTCCATTTTGAGTTCTGTAAAGGAATCGAGGCTTCTCATGAAGTATTTGCTTGCGGCACTGGTAGCGGCGGCATTGTCGGCTGTCGCATTCGCCCAAAGCACGGCTCCGGCCGCGTCGTCCGCGCCTTCGGCGTCGGCGACCTCTCCGGCCCCGGCAAAAACCGGGACGAAGAAGGCCAAGAAAAAGAAGGCGAAGAAATCCACGGGCGCGGCAGCGTCCGCCGCGTCGCCCACGAAGTGAACAAAGTGGTATTTCTTTCCGTCCAACCCCGAACCTCAGAGGAATCGCACATGAACAAGTTGCTCCTTGCCCTGATCGCCGGCGCGTTCACCGTCACCGCCGCCGCGCAAACCGCCGCTCCGAAGCCGACCGCGAAGGAAAAGCAGCAGGACGTCCGGTCCACTACCGGCGCCGCGGCCGCCGCGGACACGGCTACCGAGACCGCGAGGCAGCAGGCCGCGAACGTCAAGGCGTCGAAGGAAGTGTCGAAGATGACCGCGGCCGAGAAGAATGCGTTTATCAAGGAATTGAACAAGCAGATGATCAACCCCGAAAATCCGTCGGGCAGCGTGTCCGGCACCGCCGCGCAGCAAAAGGCGAACACGGCGGAGTCCAAGGCCCTCCCGAAGCAGAACATCGAGCTCAAGACGAAGGAAGGCCAGAAGGCGGTTTCGAAGGAACTGCAGCAGAAGGCCACGAAGTAACCGCGCAGCGCCGCCGACCGCGAAGGCAGGGCGAGTTGCGCCCTGCCTTCGCTTTTTTGGGTCGTGTTCGATTCTCGCCTTGCGGGCGAAGCAGCTTGCATCAACCGTGATGGATCAGCAGAATGCACTTGCGACCTGTCATGCTGATTCCATGAGCGAAGTCGTACTGGCGCGGCCCGCGGTCACGGTGGCGACCATCGTCGAGCGCGACGGGCGTTACCTCCTGGTCGAGGAGGAAACCCGCGCCGGCCGCAGGTTCAACCAGCCGGCGGGCCATCTCGAATCCGGCGAGTCGCTGCCGGCGGCCGCCGCGCGCGAGACGCTGGAGGAGACGGGCTGGACCGTGGCGCTCGTGGCGCTCGTCGGCGTCTATCGCTGGCAGGCTTGCGACAACGGCGCCACCTTCGTGCGCTTCACGTTCGCGGCGCGGGCGTGCGCGCACGACCCGGCGCGGCCGCTCGACGCGGGCATCGTGCGCGCGGTGTGGCTTACCTACGATGAGATCGCCGCGCGGCGCGCCGACCACCGCAGCCCGCTCGTGCAGCGGTGCGTCGACGACTATCGCGCGGGCGTGCGCTGGCCGCTCGATTTCGTCGCGGAGATCGCGGTGCCAAGGACCGCCGGGGAATGAAGCAGCGCGTCGTCGTCGGCATGTCGGGCGGGGTGGACTCGTCGGTTGCGGCGTGGCTCCTCGAACAGCAAGGCTACGACGTGGTGGGCGTCTTCATGAAGAACTGGGAGGACGACGACACGGATGAGTATTGTTCGTCGCGCGAGGACCTCGTGGACGCGGCGGCGGTCGCCGATGTGATCGGCATCGAGCTTTCCGCCGTCAATTTCGCCGCCGAGTACCGCGAGCGCGTGTTCGCCCAGTTCCTGCGCGAGTACGAGGCCGGGCGCACGCCCAACCCGGACGTGCTGTGCAACAGTCAGATCAAGTTCGCCGCGTTCCTCGACCATGCGCGCACGCTTGCCGCGGACTTCGTTGCGACCGGCCACTACGCGCGAATCCGCCGCGCCGGTGGGCGGGCCGAGCTCTTGAAGGCGCTCGACGCGGGCAAGGACCAGAGCTACTTCCTGCATCGGCTCACGCAGGCGCAGCTTGCGCCGGTGCTGTTCCCCTTGGGCGAACTGTCCAAGCGCGAGGTACGCGCGATCGCCCGCCGGGAAGGCATCCCGACCCACGCGAAGAAGGATTCCACCGGCATCTGCTTCATCGGCGAGCGTCCGTTCCGAGACTTCCTCGCGCGCTACCTGCCGCGCACGCCCGGGCCGATCGTCACCGTGGACGGCCGCGTGGTCGGCGAGCACCAGGGGCTCGCGTATTACACGCTGGGGCAGCGACAAGGCTTGCGCGTCGGCGGCACGCGCGGCGGCGCGGGCACGCCGTGGTTCGTGGCCGGCAAGGACCTGCCCGGCAACGCGCTCGTGGTGGTGCAGGGTCACGATCATCCGCGCCTGTACCGCCGCGAGGTCGAGGTGATCGACATGCACTGGATCGCCGGCACGGCGCCGGCGCTGCCGGCGCGCTTGCGCGCCAAGACGCGTTACCGGATGCCGGATGCAGCGTGCGCCGTGTCGCGGCACGGCGGCGCGTACGTGGCGGCGTTCGACGAGCCGCAATGGGCGCCGACGCCGGGCCAGTATCTCGTCCTCTACGACGGCGACGTGTGCCTGGGCGGCGGGGTGATCACGGCGCCGGCGCAGACGCCGTCGCGGGTCACGGAACTCACCGCCGCGACGTGAGGCACGCCTGCGCTGCCGCTAATCGGAGGCTGTCAGCTGGCACACGCGCGCTACTGATCGGCCGCGCAGCGGCTATGATCGGCGCGCTTCCTGGGCCTTCTGCGCGGAAGGCGTGGCGACGCGAGCAGCGAGGCCCGAAGGGCGGCGAGCGAGTGCGAGTCGGCGCCGCGAGGCGACACGCAACGCCTC
>JADLEZ010000127.1 GCA_020845855.1 Burkholderiales bacterium | reverse complement strand
TGGCGGCATCGATCCGGCGGCGGCGGCGAGCGCGGTGGACGCGGCCACCGGCCAGGCAGCGAGCGGCGGCTACTGGCACGGTGCGGCCGGGATGCAAGTCGCGGCGGCCGCGCAACCGTGATCGGCGCGCAATCCGCCGGCGCGCCGCCGTGGCGCCTGCCGTCGCCGGTCGCGGGACTCGTCGCGCGCCTGCCGCAGGTGGTGCCGTCCGCCGCGCTCGCGGCGGCGCTCAACGTGGCGATCGCGCGCATGCGCGATCGCGAGGCGCTGGCGGCGTTGCGCGGCCGGGTGGTGCGCGTCGTCGTGCGCGACGCGGGCCTCACGCTCACGTTGCGCTGCACCGGCTCGCGCGTTCATCCGGGATCGACGACTGCCGCCGCCGACGTGACGATCTCCGCATGCGCCGCCGACTTCCTCCTGCTGGCCGCCCGCAAGGAAGACGCCGACACGTTGTTCTTCGCGCGCCGGCTGGCGATCGAAGGCGATACCGATACCGGGCTCGTCGTCAAGAACCTGCTCGACGCGGCCGACCTGTCGCGGTTGACGCAGCTCGTGGACCGGGCGAGCACGCTGCTGCGCGGGCTACGCGCTTAAAGCCAAGCTACCCCGGCGCCGGCATGTCGTCCTGCATGTACGCCCGCACGATGTCCGCGAAGCTCGCGTCCGCGCGCATGCCCAGCGCGGGCCCGAGCCTGGGCGCGAAGTTCGACGGCCAGGTGGACACGATGCGGTCGATCGCCGGGTCGTAGCGCCACTGCACGCGCGCGGCGACCGCCTCGCCCGCCACCGCGCGCAGCGCCTCCACCATGGCGCCGACCGTCACGCGAATGCCCGGCACGTTGACCGAGCGCGTGTAGGTGAACGCCGATGCGGGCGCTTCGTGCCCGGCGATCAGGTTGTCGATCACCGCGCGCGGCGACTGCACCCACATCGCGGTGTCCGGCGCGACCGGGCAGACCGCGTCCACGCCGGCGAGCGGCTCGCGCACGATGCCGCTCGCGAACGACGACGCCGCCTTGTTCGGCTTCCCCGGGCGCACCGTGACCGTCGGCAGGCGCAGCGAGCGGCCGTCGATGAAGCCCTTGCGCGTCATGTCGTAGACCAAGTATTCGCCGATCGTCTTCTGGATGCCGTACGACGCCTGCGGCATGAGCGGCGCATCGTCGCCGACCGGGTCCGCAAGCGGCCCGCCGAACACGGCGAGCGAGCTCGCGAACAGGACTTTCGGCGGCGCCGCGAGCGTGCGGCAATGCTCGAGCAGCGCACGCGTCGCGTCGACGTTGACGCGCATGCCGACGTCGAACTCGGCCTCCGCCTGCCCGCTCACCACGGCGGCGAGATGGAACACGCTGTCCGTGTTGTTCGGAATCGCGCGCGCGAGCGTGGCCGCGTCGCCAAGGTCGCCGGTGATTGCGGTGACGCGCGGATCGCCCGGCAGCGCGGGAGGCACCACGTCGAGCAAGGTAATGGACTCGATCGCGCGCGCGCGTCCTTTCGCGTCGGTGAGGGTGCCGCGCCCGAGAAGCTTGCGCGCGAGGCGGCTGCCGAGGAAGCCGCCGCCGCCGGTGATGGTGATCCGCATGGTGGACTCCTTGTGTGCCCCGTTCATGATAGCGGCCGGCGCCGCGCGTGATAACATTTTCCGGTGCATGCGCCACGCCGGCTGACCATCGCCACCCGCAAGCTGGCGCCCGCCATGTGGCAGGCGGAGCAGGTGCGCACGCGGCTCGCCGCGCTGTATCCGGGGGCGGCGATCGGCGTGCTCGGCGTGCCGGGGCCGCCGGAGGGCAAGAGCGACGCCGGCGACCGCGCGGCGATGCTCCGCGATCTCGAGGCCGCGATGGCCGATGGCCGCGCCGACCTTGCGGTGCATCCCCTCAAGAACATGCCGGCCGTGCTGCCGCCCGGCTTCACCATCGCCGGCATCACCGCGCGCGAGGACCCGCGCGACGCGTTCGTTTCGCGCAAGTATGCAAGTCTCGCCGAGTTGCCCGCGGGTTCTGCCGTCGGCACTTCCAGCGTGCGCCGCAAGGCGCAGTTGCGCGAGCGCTATCCGGCGCTCGCTATCCGTCCCATGCGCGGCGATGTCGACGCGCGCCTGCGCTTCCTCGACAGCGGCCGCTGCGACGCGCTGATCGTCGCCGCCGCCGCGCTCAAGCGCTCGGGCCACGCCTCGCGCATCGCCTCGCTGCTCGCGGCGGACGAGAGCCTGCCGGCGCCGGGGCAGGGCGCGCTCGCGATCGAATGCCGCAGCGACCGGGCGGAGCTCCTCGCCGCGCTCGCGCCGCTTGCCGATCGCGCGACCACGCTCGCCACCACGGCCGAGCGCGCGTTCTCGCAGATGCTGTGCGGCACCGGCACCGCACCGGTCGCGGCGTACGCGGCATGGGAAGAGGGCGCGCTGTGGCTGCGCGGACTGCTGGCCGACACCGGTGGCCGCGAGCTCATGCGCGGCGAGCGCGATGCGCAAGTCGACGACGCCGAAAGCGCGACCGCGCTCGGACGGAAGCTCGCCGACGACTTCCTCGCGCGCGGCGCGTCGCGGCTGCTGACATCGTGAGCGCCCTCGCGGGCGTCGGCGTGCTCGTTACGCGCCCGGCCCGCCAGGCCGCGGGCCTCGTCGCGCAACTCGCCGCGCTGGGTGCTAGGCCCATCGTCTTTCCCGCGATCGTGATCCTGCCGCCATCGGACCCCGCGACGCTTGCGCGCGCGCATGCGGCGCTTGCAACCTACGACGCCGCGATCTTCGTCTCCGCCAACGCGGCGGAGTACGGCGCGCCGGGCGCGTGGCCCGCGCAGGTCACGGCGATCGCCACGGGTCCGGGTTCCGCGGCGGCGTTGGTCGCGGTGGGCGTGGCCAACGTGCGCATTCCCGACACGACGTTCGACAGCGACGGCCTGCTCGCGCTTCCCGAGCTTAGGCAGGTGCAGGGCAAGCGCATCGCCATCTTTCGCGGCGTGGGCGGGCGCGACCACCTGAGGCAGGCGCTGTGCGCGCGCGGCGCGCACGTCGACTACGTCGATTGCTACCGGCGCGCGCGGCCGGAGTCGGGTGCGGGCGGACTGGCCGAGGCGCTGCGCGCCGGGCGCGTGCAGGCGCTGACGCTGACCTCGAGCGAAGGCCTCGACAACCTGTGCGCCGTGCTGCCGGACGATGCGGGCGCGATGATGCGGCGCCTGCCCGCGTTCGCGCCGCATCCGCGCATCGCGGCGCACGCGCGCGCGCTGGGCTTCACCGCGATCGAGACCCCCAGCGGAGACGCCGGCCTCCTCGCCGGGTTGCTAGAATGGTCCGCCTCCCGAAGCTAAACCCGCGAGCCCGAAATGCCGCAGCCCGACATCCTCGTCACCGCGCCGCTTCCGCCGTTCCTGTACGAGCCGCTCAAGGCGGATTATCGCTGCCACGACCACTACCAGGCGAGCCACAAGCCGGGGCTCCTCGCCGCCGAAGGCGCGCGCATCCGCGGCCTCGTGCAAGGCGGGGGCACCGTGACGCCGACCCCGCTCCTCGACGCATTGCCCAGGCTCGAGATCATCTCCGTATTCGGCGTGGGATACGACGGCGTGCCGGTGCAGTATTGCAAGGACCGCGGCATCAAGGTGACCAACACGCCGGACGTGCTGACCGACGACGTGGCCGACGTCGCGGTCGGCTTGATCCTGATGACCGGACGCGGCTTCGTGCGCCTCAACCGCTTCCTGCAGGCAGGCGAATGGCCGAAGAAGAGTCCCGAGCTCACCACCAAGCTCTCGGGCAGGAAGGTCGGCATCCTCGGATTGGGCCGCATCGGCAAGGCGATCGCATCGCGCGTGAGCGCGCTCGGCATGCAAGTGAGCTACACCGGACGTAGCCGGCAGGACGTGCCCTACCGATACTTTCCGGATTTGCACGCACTGGCGGCCGACTGCGATTTTCTCGTGGTTGCAAGCCCGGGGGGTGCTGCGACCCGCAACATGGTCGACGCCGGCGTGCTGCAGGCGCTGGGCAAGAAGGGCACGCTGATCAACATCGCGCGCGGCTCCGTGGTCGACGAGCCGGCGCTGGTGGCGGCGCTGCAAGCCGGCACCATCAAGGCCGCGGGTCTGGACGTGTTCGTCGACGAGCCCAACGTGCCCGCGGAGCTTCTCGCGATGGACAACGTGGTGCTGCTGCCGCACGTGGGCAGCGCGACCCACGAGACGCGCAAGGCGATGGGCGACCTGTGCAAGGCGAACCTGGATGCGTGGTTCGGGACGGGCAGGGTGCTGACGCTGATTCCCGAGTTGGCGTAGGGCGGATAGCGCGGTCCTTCGCTTCGGCCGCTATCGGATGACCTCGTCGGCGCGAAGCAGGATCGACTGCGGTATGGACAGCCCCAGTGCCCGTGCGGTCGGAAGGTTGACCGCGAGCTCGAACTTCGTCGGCTGCTCGACCGCTATCTCGGCAGGCCGGGCCGGCCGAACTGCAGGCGTTGGTCGATGAAGCCTTGTCTGCCGTCCGAACAGAGGCTCGCGTACCGGCACGGGTGACGGCCTGAAGCTCTAATAAGGCTCGGGCTCCGACGCCACCGGCGGCTTCTTCCCGGACGGCTGGAACAGCACCGCGAACAGCGACGCGAGCACCAGCGCGAGCGCGATGAACTCTCCCGGCCCGGGCCGCTCGCCCAGGACGATCATGCCGGAGATCACCCCGACCACCGGCACCGGCAGCGACGACAGCGAGGAGATCGCCACCGGCAGCGTGCGCGCGAGCGTGAACCACGCCCAGTGCGCGACGGTGCCCGCGAGAAAGATGTTGTAGAGGATCGCGAACCACGTGCCGCCGCTAAGGTGCAGGAGGTACGACGCCGGGTGCGTCTCGAAGAACGGCGCCGCGATCCCGAGCGGCAGCCACCCGAGCAGCATCATCCATCCCGACAGCGCGTTCTGCGCGATAGGCGGCTGCCATTTGCGCAGGAGCACGGTGCCGATCGCCCACAGGATCGCCGCGACGAGGATCAGGAGCGCGCCGGTGGGCGTGGACCGGATGTGCCGGATGTCCTCGCCGAGGAGCACGAGCATCGCGAGCATGCCGAGCGCAAGCCCGAAGATCTTGCGGCGGTTCAAGGGCTCGTGCAGCACGCCGAGCGAAATCAGCATCGCCCAGATCGGCATCGTGTAGGCGATGATCGCGCTGCGCCCGGCCGGCAGCTGCTGCACGCCGAACAGCATGAAGGCGTTCCAGCCCACGATGTTGAAGAACGTGAGCACCACGAGGCGCCCCCACCACGCGCGCGGCACCGCGATCGAGTCGCCCGACAGCCGCGCCACCAGCAGCATGCCGAGGGCCGCGAACGGCAACGTGAACGACCGGAACGTGAGCGGCGCCATCTCGCTGACGCCGATCTTGAGCACCGGCCAGTTGCACCCCCAGACCAGCGTCAGGATGGCGATCGGCACGAAAGCGTGCGCCAGCGGGTGAGGCCCATGCCGCCGATCCGCCATCAGCGGTCGCGGATCGGCAGCGTTTCGCCGAACTTCGCCCGGTGCAAGGCGCGCGCCTGCGTGATCCATGCGTCGCGCCGGATGCGGCCGGGAAACTCCGGCAGGCGCGCGTCGAATTCGTCGATGTCGCGCTCGCTCCAGCGAGCGATCTGGCGGAACGTGGTGACGCCGAGCTTGTGCAGCATGCGCTCGAGCACCGGACCGACGCCGACGATGAGTTTCAGGTCGTCGGGCGCGTGAGGGCCGTCGAGCAGCGGCGGCAGCGCGTTGTTCTCGAGGTCGATCACGATCTCGCGGTAGCGCGCGGTGTCCGCGCGCGCAGCCGCGATGCTCGCGTTCGCGTCGGCAAGGCGCTTGCAGGCGGCGGCGGCCTCGGCCTCGTAGCTGCGCACCAGGCGATGCAGTTCGTCACCGACGTCGGCAGGCAGTGGCGGCGCGGTTGCGGGTGCAGGCAGCTGCGTAACCACGGCAGGCCGCAATGGCTCGCGATTGCCCGCGCCCGCTTCGCGCCGTCCCTGGCGCACGCCGGCACGCCACGCGATCGCGACGCCGATCGCGAGCGCGATCATCACGAGCAGGGTGAGACCGTTCACGCCCAAGCGCCCTTTGATTCTGGTTGGAGTGTCGTTGCGCCACGCGCATTGTAAGCGAGCCGCGTCCCGGCCCGGTGGAGGTCGGACTTGATAGAATCGGGATGCACAGGCGAACCGTGACTCCGGACCCCAACAGCCCGCCGGGCGACCCCGTCGCCGCTACGGCGCAACCCGCGCCGCGGCCGACGGGCGTGTTCTCGCAACCCGCAAGCCGCGGATGGTTCCTCGCGTTCGCGCTCGCCGTCGCCGCGGCGCTGCTCGCCGTGTGGATCGCCGAGCACAACGCCCACCGCGACTTGCAGACGAACGTGGCGCGCGAGAAGGCGAGCGTCGACGCCACGCTTGCGCAGGCGAAGGCGCGCGAGACCGAGCACGCCAACGAGTTGCGCGAAGCGCAGGCAAAGCTCGCCCTGCTCGAGACGCGGGTGGCGGAGTCGCAGACGCAGCAGGCGTCGCTCGAGGCGTTGTACCGCGAGCTCGCTCCGTCGCGCGACGAGGTCGCGCTGAACGAGGTGGAGCAGGTGCTGCTGCTCGCGAGCCAGCAACTCGCGATCGCCGGCAACGTGCAGGCGGCGCTCGCCGCGCTGCAACTCGCGGAGGCCAAGCTGTCGCGCGTCGACCGCCCGCAGCTCGTGCCGCTGCGCGGTGCACTGGCGCGCGACATCGACCGCCTGAAAGCGGTGCCCTACGTGGACGTCGCCGGGATGTCGCTCAAGCTCGACCAGGCGCTGGCGGTGATCGACACGCTGCCGCTCGCGCGCGACGAGCGGTTGCCCGAGGCGTCGGCCGGCCCGCCACCGGCTCCCGACGAACCCGGCTGGCGGCGCGCCCTGCGTGAAGCGTGGGCCGAGGTGAAGTCGCTGGTGCGCATCGAAGTTGCCGACCGCGCCGCCGCGCCCCTGGTGCCGCCGCCGCAGCAGTATTTCCTGCGCGAGAACCTGCGGTTGCGCCTGTTGACTGCGCGCGTGGCGCTCCTGTCCCATGACCACGCCGGCTTTCGCACCGACGTCACGGCCGCGAGCGCGTGGGCCAAGCAGTACTTCGACACGCGGACCAAGCCCGTGCAGGCGCTGATCGCCACGCTGACGCAGCTCGCGGCCACGCCGATGCCCGCCGAGCTCCCGGACGTTTCGCGAAGTCTCACCGCGGTGCGCACCCTGAAAGCCACGCGCGAGCGCGGGTCGGGTCGTTAACGTGCGGCTTCTCTTCGTCTTCCTCCTGCTCGCCGCGCTGGCGGTGCTGGTCGCGCTGCTGTTCAGGCTCAACACGGGTTACGCGCTGTTCGTGGCGCCGCCTTACCGGGTCGAAGTCTCGCTCAACGCGTTCATCGTGCTCGCGTTGCTGGCCGCGATCGTGTTCTACCTCGTGTTGCGCCTTGCATCGCGCATCACGAAGCTGCCGGTAGAGGTGCGCGAGAGCCGCCGGCGGCGCAACCTCGAGCGCGCGCGCGGCAAGCAGGACGCCGCGCTCGTCGCATTGCTCGAGGGGCGGTACGGCAAGGCCCGGCAGTTCGCGGAGGAGTCCCTCGCCGTGCCGCAGTCCACCGGACTGCCGGCGCTGATCGGCGCGCGGGCCGCGGCCGACATGCGCGAGTTCGGGGAGGCGGAGACATTGCTCGCGCGCCCCGATGCGTCGGTGGCGAGCCTCACCGTGCCGCGCCTCATGCTGGAAGCGGACATGGCGCTGGCGCAGGACCAGCCGGGTGCCGCGCTCGAGAAGCTCGCGCAGCTTCGCCGGGAGGCGGGATTGCACACCGCGGCGCTGCGTCTCGAGGTGCGCGCGCTGACGGCCGCGCGACGCTATAGCGACATCCCGCCGATCGTCGATCAACTGGTCAAGCGCAAGGTGTACGACGCGGCGCAGGGAGACCTGTTGCGCGCGACCGCGCACGCGGAAGCGCTGGCTGCTCATCGGCACGACCCGTCCGGGTTGCGCACGTACTGGAACCGCCTGGGCGACACCGACCGCACGAATCCGAAGGTCGCGCGCGCCGCCGCCGCCGCGTTCCTGGCGCTCGGCGGCGATCGCGAGGCAGCGGAGATCGTCGAGCGCAGCCTCGATCGCCACTGGGACGCCGAGCTCGCGGTGCTGTACGCGCAATGCAAGGCGGCCGATTCGACCCGGCAGCTCGAGACCGCCGAGCGCTGGCTCGCGGCGCACGCTCACGACGCCACGCTCCTGTATGCCCTCGGCATGCTCTGCGAGCGTGAGTCGCTGTGGGGCAAGGCGCAGACCTATTTCGAGGCGAGCTTGGCACTCGACGATCACTGGCGCACGCATGTGGCGCTGGGCGAGCTTCACGCACGGCTCGGGCGGACCGAGCTCGCCAACACGCACCTCGCCGCGGCACTCAAGCGCTCGCTGTCGGCGCTGGAATCAGCGGCGGGGTAGTGCGAAGACCACGATCTGCGCGTCGCGGTAGACCGGCGGACCGAGTGCAGTCTCGATGGTGGCAAGGCACTTCGCCATGTCCGGCCAGGTGTGCGGCATCTCGTCGCCCATGCGCCACGGCTTGCGGTGCACGACCAGGAAGTCCGCACCGTAGGTTTCGCCGCGCAAGATCGCGCGCAGGTGCGCCATTTGGCGCAAGCGCAGGTCGGCGTTTTCCGGATACTCGCCGAAGTTGAAGGATCCGCACACCGGGGTGACCAGGCCAATGAGCACGTTCTGCCGGTGCACCCGCTGGTACCACACGTGCGGATTGAAATGCGATTCGAGGCGCCACGGCATCTCGATCAGCGTCAGCGAGCCCGGCGGCGCGCGCGACAGCTCGCCGTAGAACGCGGGCACCGGATCGGCGGGCACTCGTTGCACGTACGGGTTGTGCGCGTCGTCGTAGTCGAACTGGAAGCGCAGGTGATGCGCGAACTGGTTCGGCCGATACGCCTGCGCGGGCAGCGGGCCCACGAGCACGAGCAGCACTCCGGTGAGCGCGATCGCCGGCACGCGCAGCCGCGCCCGCAACTCGCTCGCGGCGAGCACGATGCCGTGAGCGGCGAACAGCAGCAGGATCGGCAGCACGGGGGCTACGTAGCGCGCGAACACCTGCGGCTGCTGGATCCAGTTCGGCCGCGCGGCGAGGATCGCAAGCGTTCCCACGAGTACCGTCGACAGCAGGTAGAAAGTGAGAACGCGGTCCTGCCTCGCCATCGCGACGGCGCCGGCGAACCCGGCGATTGCCAGGGCGCCGAGCACCAGCGGCTCGGCGCTGCCGGCGAGCATCAGGAGCGCGCGGTAGAGGCCTTCGAGCGTGGGATCGTCCACGCCGGCCTTGGCCGTGAACATGAACCAGTCGCGGGCGAGCGGCGGTCCGAGTACGACCGCGAGCGGCAGGATGGTCGCGAGGCCGAGCTTGGCGATGCGCGCGAACGTTGCGCGGTCACGCGTGACCAGCGCGCGCAGGCCGAAGAACGCGAACGGCATGAGCGCGAAGGCGAGCGTGATCAAGTGCAGCCACGCCGACAGCACGGTGGCCGCCACGTACCCGACCGCCCACGTACGACTCCGGTCCGCGAGCCAGCGTGGGAAGGCGAAGAGCGCGATGGTGCACAGGAGGGCGGTGATCGCGTACGGCCGCCCGATGCGGCTCACGAACACGAGGAGCGGGGACACCGCGATCAACAGTGCCCACGTCGCGCGTACGGACCAGCGCGTGCCCGGCGGTGCGACCAGCGGAGCGGCCAGGACCAGCAGGCAGCCGGCGATCACCATCGGCAGGCGCAGCCCCCACTCGCTGATGCCGCCGTGGTCGGCGAGCCAGCGCAGGTACACCGCGATCGGAATGCTGAAGTCCGCGTAGTCGAGCTGCGACACGATGTCGAGCATCGGCGAGCGCAGCACTTTGTGCAGGACGTGCCACTCGTCGTCGACCACGACCTGTTCGGAGAGTCCCCACAGCCGCAGGAAGCAGCCGGCGGCGAACGCGAGCGCCGCGAGCATAATCCAGGCGCGCTCGTTGCGTCCTGCGGTCTCGGCCGCCTTGCTCGCTAGCTTCGCGCTCATGCGCCGCGTTCGGCCAGCGCCATGCGCAGCTTGAACTCGGGCAGGTTGGAAAAGATGTCCGGCGAGGCGAGCCCCCACTTCCACAGCCGATAGGCGACACTCGTGCGCAGCACGCCGAGTCCGTACACGACGGAGCGGCGGAAGCTGATCTCGCTCGCGTCCTCGAAATACCGCGCGGGGCAGGAGACCTCGCCGATGCGGAACTTGAAGGCGAGCGCCTGGGCGAGCATCTGGTTGTCGAACAGGAAGTCCTGCGAGTTGGCGGCGAGCGGCAGCGTTTCCAGCACCCGGCGCGAGAACGCGCGAAAGCCCGTGTGATACTCCGACAGCCGCGCGCCCATCAGCACGTTCTGGAATCCCGTGAGCAGGCGGTTCGCGACGTACTTGTAGCGCGGCATGCCGCCCGCGAGCGCGGTCTTGCCGAGCATGCGCGAGCCGATCGCGAGGTCGTACACGCCGGCCGCGACCAGCGAGGCGAGCGCGGTGATGAGGCGCGGGTCGTACTGGTAGTCGGGGTGCACCATGACCACGATGTCGGCGCCGGCGCGCAGCGCCTCGGCGTAGCAGGTCTTCTGGTTGGCGCCGTAGCCCGCGTTGACCGGGTGGCGCACGGTCATGAGCCCGAGCCGGTCGGCCACGGCGAGGGTGGCGTCGTCGCTAGCGTCGTCGACCAGCAGCACCATGTCGACCACGTCGCGCGGGATGGCGCGGTAGCACGCTTCGAGCGTCCTTTCCGCGCGATACGCGGGCATCACGACAGCGACGCGTTGTCCGTGCAGCACTCACTTCCCCGGGCGGATGCGGCGCCCGAATGATACTCCCACCGTCGAGATTGGCGTTAGGTCCTGGCCTCCGTCTCCGCCGCGTAGGTGAAGCTGTCCGCGTAGAACGCCTCGGGCGGCAGGCCGCGCTGCCCGGTGAAATCGCGGCGGGCGGCGTCGATCATCGCCGGGGCGCCGCAGGCGTAGACCTGGTAGCCCGACAGGTCGGGGAAGTCAGCCATCACCGCGAGGTGCACCAAGCCCGTGCGGCCCGGCCAGTTATCCTCGGGCCTGGGCTCCGACAGCACCGGGATGTATGTGAAGTTGGGATTCTCGGACTGCCACTTCCCCGGCAGGTCGGGCAGGTACAGGTCGGCGAGCGAGCGCGCCCCCCAATACAGCACCATCTCGCGCGCCACCTTGTGATGCAGCGCGTGCTCGATCATCGCCTTGATCGGCGCGAACCCGGTGCCGCCAGCGACGAAGATGATCGGCTTGTCGGACTCCTCGCGCAGGTAGAACGACCCCAGCGGGCCTTCGAAGCGCAGGATCTCCCGGCCCTTGTATTGCGTGAACAAGGCGTCGGTGAAAAAGCCGCTGGGGATGTGGCGGATGTGCAACTCGAGGAGCTTGTCGTCGTGCGGCGCCGTGGCGAGCGAGAAGCTCCGCCGCTTGCCGTCTTTGAGCAGGAAGTCGATGTACTGGCCCGCGAGATACTGCAGCCGCTCGGTGGCGGGCAGTTTGAAGCGAACGACGGCCACGTCCGATGCCGCCTTGTCGATCGACTCGATGCGGCAGGGCAGGCGCTTGATCACGATGTCGCCGGCGCGGCGGACTTCGCGCACCTCGATGGTGACGTCGGACAAGGGCTTGGCACAACAGAACAGCGCGAGCCCGGAGCGCTTCTCGTCGGCGGTGAGGGTGGCCGCCTGGTGCTTGCCGTAGTCGACTTCGCCGGCGAGGATGCGTCCCTTGCAGGTGCCGCAGGCGCCGTTGCGGCAGCCGTACGGCAGCATGAGATCCGCGCGCATCGCGGCCGCGAGCACCGTCTCGTCCGCCGCGCAGGGGAACGCGTGCTCGCTGGGCTTTATGGTAATCTCGAATGTCATGTCCATGGCGGGCACTTTCTTGCCCGCTGTCAGATCGTGATCAGGGTCCTGTTGATCGGATGCGGTGACGTGGCGTTGCGCGCGGCGTCGATGATGCGCGGACGAGCGCACTTGTACGGACTCGTCCGCCGCACCGACGAAGCGCCGCGCCTGCGCTCGCACGGCGTGGCGCCCATCGTGGCCGACCTCGACGACTTCGCCACCTTGCGCCGCCTCGTGCTGGCGCCGACCGCCGTGCTGCACTGCGCGCCGCCGCCGTCGGAAGGCCGCGACGATCCCCGCACGCGGAGGCTCGTCGCCGCACTGGCGCGGGCGCGGATTATACCGCAGCGCTTCGTTTACCTCTCGACGTCGGGCGTGTACGGCGATTGCGCGGGCGCGCGCGTGGCCGAGACGCGGCCGAGGCGCGCGGAGACGCCGCGCGCGAAACGGCGGGTGGCCGCCGAGGACCGCCTGCGCGCGTGGGCCGCGCGCAACCGCGTGCGCTTGTCGATCCTGCGCGTGCCCGGCATCTACTCCGAAGCGCGGCTGCCACTCGAGCGGCTGAAGCAGGCCACGCCGGTGCTGCATCCCGAGGACGACGTCTTCATCAACCACATCCACGCCGACGATCTCGCGCGCGCGGCGGTGGCCGCGATCTTTCATGGCCGCGCCAATCGCGCGTACAACGTCACCGACGACGCGGAGATGAAGATGGGCGCCTGGTTCGACACGGTGGCCGACGCGTTCCACCTGCCACGGCCGCCGCGCGTGTCGTGGGACGAGGCCGAGCAGCGGATCGCGCCGATGCTGCTGTCGTTCATGAGCGAGTCGCGCCGATTGTCGAACGCGCGCGCGAGGCGCGAGCTCCGCCTGCGGCTCGCCTGGCCGACGCCGGAGCCGCTCTTGAAGGCAGTGGCGCCGCGCGAGCTGCGCAAGCAGTTGCCGCTATCGTTGTGACGGGAGAGTTCACCCCTGCCGGCGAGCCGCCGCGCCCGCCGCCGAGCTTCGCTCAGCGCATCGACGCCTACGAGCGGCTCCTGCGGCTCGACAAGCCGATCGGGATCCTGCTGCTGCTGTGGCCGACGTTGACCGCGCTGTGGATCGCGTATCGCGGCGCGCCGACGTATCGCCTCTTCATCCTGTTCGTCGTGGGCACGATTCTCACCCGCAGCGCGGGCTGCGCCTTCAACGACTGGACGGACCGCCGCTACGACGGGCAGGTCAAGCGCACCGCCGGCCGGCCGCTCGCGCGCAACGAGATCGCGCCGTGGGAAGCGCTGGCGGTCGGCGCCGTGC
Source organism: Burkholderiales bacterium (assembly GCA_020845855.1). GTDB lineage: Bacteria > Pseudomonadota > Gammaproteobacteria > Burkholderiales > Casimicrobiaceae > VBCG01. The sequence continues at coordinate 1,005 of JADLEZ010000127.1, read as the reverse complement.
TCGCGCTGCTCGCGTTCGCGCTCACCGTGCTCATTACCAACACGATGACGGTGATCCTGTCCGTGGCCGCGCTCGCCATCGCGCTCGCCTACCCTTTCTTCAAGCGTTTTTTCGCGCTGCCGCAGGCGTTCCTCGGCATCGCGTTCTCGTTCGGCATTCCGATGGCCTTCGCCGCGGTATACAACTACGTGCCGCCGCTCGGCTGGTGGATGCTCGTCATCAACCTGTTCTGGGTGATCGCCTACGATACGGAGTACGCCATGGTCGACCGCGACGACGATCTTCGCCTTGGCCTGCGCACGTCGGCGATCACCTTCGGGCGCTTCGACGTGCTCGCGGTCGCGATCTCGTACGCGATCTATTTCGCGGGCATGGCGTGGGTCGGCTGGCGCGCGCGCTTTGGCGAGCTGTACTGGGTGGGGTGGGGGGTGGCGATCGGCTTCGCGTGCTATCACCTGTGGCTCATCCGCACCCGTGAGCGCATGCGCTGCTTCCGCGCCTTCCGCAGCAACCACTGGCTCGGGCTCGCGATCTTCGCGGGTGTGGCGGCAGATCACGCGTACCGTCTCAAGGCGTGGCCACGGTTCCTGTGAGGGTCTGGATCTTCCTCGCAAGCTTCGCGGCGGCCGGCGCCGCCGCCGCGCTGCCCCCGGCGCAGCAGGTGACCTTCCCCTCGCTCGACCGGGACGCGGCCGGCGCGCCGGTCACCATCGACGCGCTGTACTACCGCCCGCCGCAAGCGGCCGCCGATGCCAGGGTGCCGCTCGTGATCGCGGCGCATGGCTGCGGCGGCATGTACGGTGCCGCGCCTTCGCGCAAAGACCAGCTTACCGAGCGCTCGATCGCGTGGACGGAGAAGTTCCTGTCCGACGGCTACGCCGTGCTGTGGCCGGACAGCTTCAACCCGCGCGGCCGCCGCTCGGTATGCCTCGTCAAGCGCGGCGAGCCGTCGATCACGCCGATCACCCGACGGCTCGACATCCTCGGCGCGCTCGCGTTCGCCGC